>JANQEB010000189.1 GCA_028278605.1 Candidatus Gastranaerophilales bacterium | reverse complement strand
TACCTGCTGACATTCCCGTTTTTCGCTCGCGCTGCTCGGAATGACATTTCGGGTGTTATCAACATGATAACGGTACACTTTCGATTTTTGAAAAATTTTTAACCCGTCATTGAGGTTATATTAAATTTTCGGAAGTGATTTAAAGTTAAGCAATAAATTTTAGACCATTTCTAAAGAAGTTCCGGTTCCTTAAAGAAGAAGTCATGAATTGATGACCTGATGGCAAAATGAAGCCTTGCATCATTGTTCTCAAACCTGTTTCCTCCTATCGGGATTCCAATATCAAAAGAAGCTGTTAACGGGTCGATTAAAGTAATATGAATTCCTGTTCCAATGCTCTGGATAAAGTTATTACTGTTTATTTTCGCAAAATCCTTTAATACATCATAAAACCCGCAGTCGTAGAAAAATCCTAGCCTAACCTTATCAGCCAGGCGTTTTTTGGACTCAGGCAGTATTTTTTTCAGCAAAGGCAGCGGTGTTCTAACTTCCGCACTTACATTAAAACCAACATCGCCTAAAAACTGGCCTGACTCAAAGCCTCTTACAGAATTAACGCCGCCCAGCTGGAACTGTTCGGCGGCAAACAGTTTTTCAGGCGTGTATTGCTGGGAAGCCCTGATAATACCGAGGGAATTCTTCGGCAAACGCTGGTATCTTATGACTTCTGTGTATAATTTGTAAAACTTATGAGTCGGGTCAATGTTTGTAGCAATTTGAAAGGGTTTTCCGGTTGCCCCCAAAAAATCCAACCCAAAAGCGTTTTCAATTCTTGCAAGCCATAACCCTTCGCTGTCATACTTTTTCAGGTTAATATTGTTTCTTAATACCCTGAGGTTATACTGGTTAATAAGGGTATTTTCTTTATTGTCCATTGAATTTGCGTTAATAAAGTCAATTCCAAGGTCAGTTGTAATTTCTGTTCTATATGACTTATAAATTTTTTGGACTATTTTTGGGCCGAACGTATGTGAATAACCTTTGATTTTATTTAATTTAAATTCTTTTCCAAGGTTCACATGGGAATATGAGTAATCAAACTGCAGTTCTGTCCCAAACGGACCAATCGGAATATTATACCCGGACAAAACACCCACGGTCCCGTTTGCAATTACTGTTGCCCCGTATAAGGAATCCCCAAAACCGGTAAGGTTTTCCGTACCTATTTGAAAAATTGCCCTTTGAGCCCCAATTACTTTTCTGCCTTCGCTGTCCCAGGCAAAATTCAGGTTTAATGGCGGTCTTTCTTCTACTTCCAGTATAATTTTGGTTAACTCGGGTGTCTCTCCTTCTTCTATAGCAATTCGGCCTTCCAGGTATTCTTTTTCGTTTAATTCATCAAGTGTGGGTTTTAAATTTCTTATATTAAAAACTTCATCCTGCTTTATGCCGTTTTTACGCAGTACTATGTCTTTTAAATAGGTTTTTCTGGACCATTTATTGCCGGTAATTTCAATTTCGCCTACTTTGCTCTCCACAATCTTGATTTTAGCTTCGCCGCTGTCAATTTTTTGCACCGGGATATAAGCAAAAGAGCTGGCATAACCTTTTTCTTGATAAATTTTTGTTATTTTTACGGCAAGATCAATCAGGTCAGAGATGTAAATTTCCCTGTCTGTATATTTTGATGCCATCTGCTGAAGCTCATCTTCCGTTAATACGGTATTTCCCTCGAAAACCAAATTATCCAGCGTAAATTGCGGGTTATAAATAAGCCTGTCTTTTGTTATTGTAGTTTCTTCTTTTTTTTGGGGTTTTTGTTTTTCTCTTGGCTTTGTATCGTCTGGCTCATTAATATCCCGGATCAGGTCTTTTTTAATAAAACTGTCAATTGCGCCGGGGTCTACATTAGATGGGGCTGTTTGAGCATATACACTGCTTTTTAATAAAAAAATACCGGTAAGTATAGAAAATATAAACTTTTTGCCTTTAAATAAATTTTTCATTATATAAATAAAAACCTCTTAAACTTTTTTAACAATTCGGCTAATTTTGACAATTTAAAATTTTCATTGATCTTAAGATCAATATCAAAGATTATAGCAATCACTTTTTTATTAGACAAACAATTTTACAAAAAGTCTTATATACAAATTTTTATGCGTTATATAAAATTAATTTGAAAAAACTGCAGGAAATTTAAAATATTAATCCCCGGATAGATTTATTAAGAGTATAAGGAAGTTTAAAATGATATTAGAAAAAGGAACCGGCAAGACGATTATAAAACGATATTTTCATTGATCAAGTTTAAGTTTTTATTAAAATTAATATATAAATATGTTTTTGACTATAAAATGTATGTAACACCCTAATAATCCCCCGCAAAGGAATAAGTAAAAAAATTAATACAAGATAATAGAGGTTTATAAAAATGAAAAGGAATGTGTATCTTACAATATGTGTATTTTTAGCAATAATACTGGTTTCTTCACCGGTATTTGCGGTTTCTGCCGATGATGTCATAAACACAAGCGGCGCAACTGTTAATGATATTAACAGCAATTTAACCGAAGTCCAGACCGACGCTGTTGATAACCTGAAAGCCGAGGTTAACTGGAGTAAACTTAACATAGACTCAGGCGAAACTCTTCACAATGTATTTAACGGGCAAAACCAGACCCTGGTCCACCGTGTATTAGGCAGCGACTTAAGCCAGATTAACGGAAAGATCACTTCTGCCGGGGTTGGGAATGATACCAGCAAAATGATATTGATTAACCCAAACGGCGTTTATTTTAACGGAGCGGAAGTTAACGTGCCTTCATTAGTGGTTTCTACTATTAATGATGTAAAAATAACATGCTCACAGGCAAAATTCAGAAATGAAAATAACAATAATTCGTACATCTATGCGCTAAATTCCACTTTTGAAACGCCATATGGTGCATCTTTTGTTTCAGCAAGCACAATATATATGAATAACACAAATATTCATTCATCAAACGGTAATATACAAATGGTTACAGCAGATGGAGTGAACTTTAAGTTCAAAAATAATATTGCCAAAAAAGCAAGCAACATAACAGCAGATAAAGATGACAGCAAAACATATAAATATACTTATATTAACAATTCAGATATAAGGGCTGACCAGGGAGATATTTACGTCCACTCAAAAACAAACAGCCAGGGGACTTCATATATTAATTTAATAGCAAATAAAGCAATAAAAGCTCCTAACGGCACAGTATACTTCCTGTCGGAAAACTCTGACCCCGAAGGCGGTTCACATTTCTATTCATCTAATAATCCTGAAATCGAATCAAATAAAACTGCAGTAAAAGCAAAAGATGTTATTGTTTATGACAATTTAAAAACAAGTAATAACCTTGATATTAAAGCAGAAACCCTCTCTTCTTATTACTCATATATTAAAGAGATATACGAAGAGAACTTTCCGCATTTAGTAAGCCTTTTGGATAATTATCCCAGAGCAGAACTTGTTGCCGGCGGAAAAATGAACATCAATGTTAACTTCTTAAAAATGGAAGACTCTAAAATCGAATCAACAAACAACCTTATTTTTACAGCAGATAAACTTCTTGCTGAAGGTGTTGAGTTTAAATCCGGCAAAACAGTTAAATTAACTTTAAAAGACCAGGATATCGCCCTTGAATCATATGATAACAGCCAGAACAGAGTAGTTTTAAGCTATGATAATGATGCAAATAATGAATTCTACATTTCAAACCCAAATAATAGGCAGATAAACCTGAATGTTTCTGAAAATAATACTATAGCGATAAATAACCTTATAGACAAAATAAGCCCGTTCATACTGAAAGCCGGGTATATAGCAACATCAAACAACGGCACTATCGCAAATAAAAGAACCGTAAATATCACAGCGCTTAATGAAGATATCTCAATAGATTCATATAACAGCGCAACAGATGAGCTTAACGTAAAGTTCGGGGATGATATATTAAAAATTCAAAATAAGAAAGCAAAAATAGCCCTTGCAACATCAGAGGATAATTCATTAACAATTCAAGGTATCATCAACAAAAATTCAGCTTTTGCACTTGCAGCCGGTGAATTTAATATTGGCGACGGTGCCGGACTGGAAACTTCTAAAAAAGTTTCTATCACTGATAAAGCCGGGGACTTAAACCTTATTTCTTCTGAATCAGAAGGAACCGAGGGGTTCACGGATGTAAATGACAACTTCCTGGCGGTTGATACCGATGCCCTGACAGGCAGGCTTGACCCTGAGCAGTTAGGAACAGGCCGTCTTGAAATCACCGCGGAAAACGGAAACATAAACCTGTATAACAACTTTGACAGGGAAATTTCAAAATTAAACACAAATAAAGACTTCAGTATAAATGAATTTGAACCGGCCCCAATGCCTTCAGCAGTTGTTCAGCTGGTTTTGGCAAGTACAAACTTAGCTGATGAATCTATCCAGACAACAAAAATAACTAACAGCAATATACCTAATGCTTTATTCGGCAATGAACCAAACTTTAACAGCTTTGGCGGTGCGTCAGCCGGAATAAACAGCCAGGATAATTCAAATAAGTTTGCAGGGGTTCTATGCGACAAAAAAGACGGTTGCAATGGAAATATAGAATACTACAAGGTTTTAGAACCGCTATTATATAACAATTAAAAATTATAATATTCAAATTATCAGCCCTGAGTAGTCTCAGGGCTTTTTTGTTAAAGAGACCCGGAATTGTTATTGTACTGACATAGCTTTGTTGCTTGACTTAAGCTCATGCTTGGTTTAAAAATAATTAGTAATTGACTAAAAGTGTAAATTAAACCGAAATCCAGGAGAAATTTAAGTGCCGACAATAAACCAATTAGTATCAAATGAACGCAAAAGACTAAAAGACAAGACAAAATCCCCTGCGCTTATGAGCTGTCCTCAAAGAAGAGGCGTTTGCACAAGGGTATATACAACTACCCCTAAAAAACCAAATTCTGCTCTTAGAAAAGTAGCAAGGATAAGACTTACAAACGGATTTGAAGTTACAGCATATATACCGGGTGTCGGGCATAACCTGCAGGAACACTCTGTTGTACTCATCCGCGGCGGAAGGGTAAAAGACCTTCCGGGCGTAAGATATCACATTGTCCGCGGAACACTTGATTCAGCAGGTGTTGCAAATAGAGGACAGGGCAGAAGCAAGTACGGTGCAAAAAGGCCTAAAAAGTAATTAAACCATTGGAGGAAAATATTTAATGTCACGCAGAAATAAACCGCCAAAAAGAATTCCTGACCAGGATCCTATTTATAACAGCCAGGATGTGGCTAAATTCATTAACAGGCTTATGAGACGCGGTAAAAAAAGCATAGCACAGAGAATTTTCTATAACTGTATGGATATAGTTAAGGAAAAAACCAAAGAAGACCCGATGGAAGTGTTCCAGAAGGCAATGAAAAACATTACACCCCTTGTTGAAGTTAAAGCCAAAAGGATTGGCGGTTCAACATACCAGGTCCCAACGGAAGTAAGGGCTGATAGAGGAGTTGCTCTCGGTTCTAAATGGATTATTGATATTGCAAAATCCAAATCAGGCAAGGCAATGGACGAAAAATTGGCGCTTGAAATCCTTTCAGCATCTAATGGAGAAGGAGCTGCCGTTAAAAAACGTGAGGATACTCACAAAATGGCCGAAGCAAACAAAGCATTCGCTCATTACAGATAAGCTGATTTTTTAAAATATAAATATGCTGTCTTCATGAACCCAGTAATTCACCGGAAGTCAGCTAACCTCATAAATGCAGGGTTTACTGCCCCGCAATGAATAGTATAATTAACCCCGGTAAGGGGTTTTCTACTACTGACCTAAAGCTGCCTTAACTTCTTTCTTGTATTTTTCAACGTTTGGCTGGAGAACCTCAGGCATTGCTTCATCTGGAGGACAATCCTTGCCGGCAATTTTTCTTAGGAGCATGCCGGTGTAAATTGTTTCAAAGTGCTTTAGCTCAAAGTATTTGGCGACTGACTCAGGACTAAAATCCTTGAGGGTAATCTTTGAAACCGGGTGCTGATCTGAGTAAGCGTTAACAACACCTGTAATTACGGCATTAAATGTTGTATCACCGCTATTTTCGGCTCTTACAAATGTATAGAAAGAATCTTTGTTTTCCGGATCAAGGTCGGCTTCCGCGTTGTAATGCAAATATGCCGGGCCTATGTTGGTATCTGTGTAGACCCGTGCTTTTAATGATTCGTTTTTAAGCTGTTTTTCCCACAAATGAGCGCCATTAAAGCCGTCTCCAAACATTTCAACAAAGTGGATTCTTTTTTTGCCGTTTTTTACAGCATCAACATTGAATATAGCCTGTTGCATGGCCTTGTTTTTATCTAAATCATCGCTTAGAAACTCCTGTTGCGCCTGAATTGACGCTTTAAGAAGTTTTTCCATGGTTTGTTTTTCCATTCCGGCATAAGCAAGTGTAAACAGGGTTGCATCGTCAAATATACTGAACCTTCCGCCTACATCATCGTGGACAAAGCCTGAAACAGGAATATCACCCCTGTTAACAATTTGCCTTAACTTGCTTTTCTCTGCGTTTGCGTCTGTCATTGCCACAAAATGCTTTTTAGCCTCCTCGGCGCCTAGTTTATCTTCCATAAGTGCTCTTGCACTGTTATAAGCGACTGTTGGCTCAAGGGTTCCTCCTGATTTTGAAACTGTAAGAAACAGGGTTTTTTCAGGATTAATCTTTCTGACCAGCCTGTTAAAACTGTTATCATCAACTCCTGTATAGAAATGAACATTAACGCCATTGCGAAAATCCGGGTCAATAAGGTTAAGCATTGCTTCTGTTGTGTGGCTTGACCCGCCAATGCCTATAACTACCAGATCATCAATTTTATCCGGTCCAAAAACAGACTCAGCCATAGCGTAAATCCGGTCAATTTCTTTTAATTGCCCCTTTTGAAGAACTCCAACCCAGTTAAGAAACTGACCGGGTTTTCCTGCTCTTTCTTTTAATTCCCCAATAACATCCTGCGCAGCTTGTTTAAATTCTGCCTGGTCCTCAGATACCTGTTTTACAACCTCTACATTTACACTTTTTGCGCATGAAATGTCTGGTCTGTTTGCTGCAAATGTCATAAAATTAATTTCCTCTACTAGAAATACTATCTTTACATCCAAAACCTGTTCGATTTCTATTGAAACCTGATAGATACTGAATTTAGCACAATCATATTTCTCTTTCAATCCCAAACAGGTAACAAAGCAGAAACGACGTTTCCGGTAAAATCCGGCTTTGCCTGCAACAGCTGGAGCGTTAAAAAATGGAAATAAAGTTCCAACATTCTATGTACTTGATAACTATACCAATCCAACTAAGTAATTAAGAAACAGCACAAACACTTTTTACTTCTTCCTTTTAACAGGACTTACGCAAAATAGAAAAAATTCATAAAAAAGAAACATCCTGATTCGTCTTTTTTTCCAAGAAGTGTCAGGATGTAAATATGAACAATTCT
>JANQEB010000188.1 GCA_028278605.1 Candidatus Gastranaerophilales bacterium | reverse complement strand
AGAATTGTTCATATTTACATCCTGACACTTCTTTGATAAAAAGACGAATCAGGATGTTTCTTTTTTATGAATTTTTTCTATTTTGCGTAAGTCCTGTTAAAACCTTTTATAAAAGTGTAAAATATACAACTCAAAAAGCACAAAAATTCCGGTTTTAGACATTTTTAAAACAGGTTTTAAGTAATATATGTTAATTTTTCCAAATTTTTTTCTAAAATTTCAATAATATTGGCAATTTAGGCTTGTAAAAATTTTTAAATGATATATATTATAAAATATAGGGACAGTTAGTTAGGTGTAATCCTATTAAAATCGGAGGTCAGACCTTGAGTTATTGTAAAGTCAAGAACATATCTGAAAATATAGTTCAAACTTCTGATAGTAAACCTGCAAAGCAATTTGAAATAACTTTTGAGACTCCTGAGAAAACTGATTCAATTAAATTAACAGGCCAGGGTGCTATAAAAGCTACAGTTTCGGTATAAACTATTCTGGCTTATAATAAAAAAAATCTGATTACCGGTAATATTGTAACTGGTGATAACGTCATTGCGGAGCGTGAAGCGTATTCTTACAGAATACTCCGAAGCAATCTATTTGCCTGCTATGCCGGAAAAAAGGTTGCTTCACAACTGTATTATATACGTATATTAGAAGAATCAGGACCCGCAATTGTACATGTTACATAAACGGTCTTATCCTAAACCCCCGGCTGATTCATGCTTTTCATGTATGTTTTGCTTTATTTCGTCAAGCTTTAAGTGTTCTTTCCATACAAAGAAAGAGCCTGCTAATAAGACTAAAATAATTGATAGAAGCTGGTTTATAATAGAAACAGCAAATCCAAGCTCGGATTCTATACCAAAAACCCCAAGAGCAAGCATATAACCACATTGATATGGGCCGATTCCTGCCGGACCTGCCGGGATAAGAGAGGAAAACGCTGTTACTGCCAATACAAGCAGTGCGCCTGTAAAAGATATTTCTATGCCAAAGCTTTTTATTACCAGCAGTATAAAAGAGCCTTCTATAAACCAAACCAGGAATGAATAAAATACTGTTTTTGCCAGAAGCCACCATGAATCCATTGTAGCAAGCCCATCAAGAAAAGAATGGAGCATTAAAAAAGCACCATCAATTATGTTTTCCATGCTTTTTTTAAATTTTTCAGGCAGAAAATCAAAAATTTTACATAAAAATGTTTTTATTGCCTTTCTTTTGTTTCCTGTTTTCTGCACCTTAGCTAGCGCCAGCATAAAAGTAAATCCGCTTAAAAACACAATTCCGGCAGAAAATGCGATTTTAGAAAACATTTCCCCCGGGCATATTACATAAATTGCTGCTGCAAGAATAAGAAACAGGGTAAATCCATCAAAAATTCTTTCCAGAATTACTGAAGTAAATACTTTTGTTTTGCTTAAATTTTCTTTTTTACTGAAAAAATAAGCCCTGTATATTTCCCCGGCCCTTGCCGGAAGCACACAGTTTAGGCTAAAACCAATAAATATAGAGCTAAGGAGGGAATTAAACTTTAAATCGTGTTTGTGAAGAAATACCTGCCACCTAAGCGCCCTTAAAATAAAAGAAGACAGATATAGAGGGATTATCGGCAGGATAAAAAGAGGGTTCATAAGCCCAAATGATCGGACTGTTTTTTCCATATCAACCTGGCTGACTATAAATCCCAGAAAAATCAGACTTATTAAAATACTTAGAAACTTTTTATTTAAGAAAAACTTCAATTTAAATTTCCTACTTAACTCGAGTTGCTAATTACATTTTTTTTAAATTTCTTAAAACGCCTATCCACCTCGCCCTGGAGGTGGCCGGAGGCTGCATGCATGAATGAGGCTGAGCTCCCGCTTGCACACAGCCGTCGCCTCTTTTTTATAAATTTTAAGGAATTTTGAATCAGTCATATCAAGTCTTTTAACTATTTAGCAATTCGAGTTATTTAATCTAGGATTTAGCAGAATTAATATTATTTTATCCAATAGCAAGTAAACAGGCAAAATTTTCTTAAAATCCTTGTGAAGCGGGAATAAAAAAACGGAAAAATGTGTAGATCTTTTATTGAAGGCTACATGGCTCAGGTAAACTGTTTTACTAATATAAAACTTAAATAAATACTCAATTAAGCTGCTTTGCCTTTAATTTTTTTGAGCACGAAGAGGCAAATAATTTTTGACCTATGATTTCTCCGGCTTTTAGACAAGCATCCGGATCTGATTGAAAGAGTAGTTCAGATGTTAAAACCGGTGCGCCGCAATAGTCGAAAATACCGTGATTAATCTGTGTTTTCATAGCACCGTAATATCCATGTTTTGCGTAAGTACGTACACCCGCTCCTGCAATGGAGATAATATGAACAGGCAAATGTTGCATCTTTTTAATAAGCCTATCACTGGAAGTGTCGTCATAAGCCCAGCCGTTCGTGAAAACACGATCAATCCATCCCTTTAACAAGGCAGGAAACGACCACCAATAAACAGGATGGACCAGTATAAGTGCGTCAGCACGGTTGATTCTTTCCTGTTCGGCAATAATATCGGGGGTGGGATCAATTTCTCTATTTAAAATGGAAATATCTTGCACTGTAAAACAGGGATCAAACTTTTCGGCAGCAAGATCGGCAATTTCTGAAGTATTATTTTTGTCAGCGGTAGAAATCCCTCTAACAACCTGAAATGCAATACTATGTGTTAATGACTTTGTATTTGGATGGGCAATAACAATGAGGGCATGCATGTTTTTACTCCTTGAAGTTTATTTTGCAGTAAACTTTAAAGACTGCTGTTCTTAAATATACTAAAATAAATTATAATAATTCAAGACCGATTTTAAGCTGGTGTCAAGCTCTCAGGTTTTAGGCCATGTGTTAGATAGAGTAAGCAGACCGTCCTTCTTTCTTAAGAACAAGTAAATACTTTCAATACAGAATATCAACTTTTATTAAATTTTAAAAAAAATTTGGTAGTGATCAATTAATGACTGATAAGAATTTTTCCTTGTCGTCATTGCGAGAAGTGAAGCGATACTTCGGCTTCGCTCAGCACAGGTTCCGCAATCCACTTGAGCTTATTTGGTGATGGATTGCTTCGCCCGCCGCGCCCATGGCGGGTACTGGGCTCGCAATGACGTTGGTCATCAGTTACAATATTACCACTACCATTTTTTTTAGATCACTATAAAATGAAAATAACTTATTAGACAAATTTTATTTAACTATGCATTAGTCATCGGACGAACGGAGCAAAGCAATGGCGACCTAATTTATTTCCAGGACTGATCTCTTACAGCCACTATTGAATTTTTATTGTTAAGATTTTCCTCAAAATTTTGTAAATTATCAGGTTTTATTTGACGAAAACTTACATTTATATGATTATTAAATAATAGAATACTTATAAGAAAAGATGTCGGGTTTTGTAACTTCAAATATTTTATTGGTGTTCTAAGGTTAAATATCTTCAGGAAAAGAGACAAATGTACGATCAAAATTTTCAAGACAAAGAACTCCAATGTGTGGAGTGTTCATGCGACTTTACATTCAGTGCGGATGATCAGGATTTTTATTCACAAAAAGGTTACTCAGACCCCAAAAGATGCTCTACATGTAGAGCTAACAGAAAAGCAAACAGCCAAAGAGGCGGTGGCGGCAGAGGTGGCGGCGGCTACTCAAGACAAAGCAGACCGCAATTTGAAGTTACCTGTAGCGCTTGTGGTTGCGATACAACAGTTCCCTTTGAGCCCAAAAGTGATAGACCTGTATACTGCTCAGACTGTTACAGAAACAATCAGGGATATTAATATTGGCTAAAAATAATCAAAAAAAGGAAAAAGCTGAACGCAATAAAGAATACGCGCGTAAGTTTAGAAAAAGATCCGAAAGCAAATTTGGAAAAAGGCCATCAGGCAACAGGCCTAATAACTAAATTTTTGCATCAGGTCTGATTTTGAATACATGAATTACTATCCGGCAAAGTGCAGGATTTACTGTCTAAACCTGGATAAGGCTTTATACTTGTGCCTAAAATGGCAATTAGCATCCAGAAAACCATCTGTACCTGAGGCCGGAAAAAAATAGTATCAACAAGCCCGTGAACCATTATTCCCAGAATACCTGTCATGCAGCAGGAAACAATGATTTTCTGTTCAATACTTGTGCCATGAAGGACAATTTTTGCGGTTTTTAAAAATATTGCCGCAATTAACCATATAAATGCGCCTAAAGCCAGGACTCCACTTTCAACAGCTATTTCAAGCGGGACACTATAAGCTCCCAGAGCATCAAACCCGGTTTTCATATAAAGCCCGTATGTCAGGCGAAAAACCTCGTTTCCTGGGCCAATGCCTGTTAGCCAGTTATCAAAAAACATTTTTGCGGACGCTATATACACATTGATCCTGAAGGAGTTGCTGGAATCCTCTCTAAATGCGAAGATCGATGCTATTCTATGCTGCAAAGAAGGGCTTGATAAAACTAAAAACAGTGTTGCTAAAACCCCCAGCAAAACAACGTAGAACCAGAGTTTTCTCAGCCAGGTTTTTTGAGGGAAATCCTGCCGGATTACATGCCCTGAAGTCAGGACAACTGCGCATAAAATCCCACCTGCACCGAGGTAGGCTCCTCTTGAACCTGTAAAAACAATGGCCAGAAGAATTCCAATAAAAGCAAGCAGTGAAACTATGCTTAAACGGGGTTTCTTCTTGTATACGCAGAGAAAAAACATTCCAATAGCTGAAGACAGTGTTGCTATAAGATATCCTGCAAGCAGGTTAGGGTTATACGGTTTTAGTGTACCGTAAACCCTGGTCATTAACTGCTCAGGATTAATACCGGTTGTGTCTTGCCAGGTTGCAAGAGCATTTACCCCCGTGAAATTCTGATAAATTGCAGTAAGGGATTCCGCAAATGCAGTTAAGGCTATGATTCCCAGAAAATATACCGACCTTGAAGGCTTGTTTTTTAGTATATTAAAAAACACCAGGTAAGACGCAAAATAGACCATAACTTTTGCAAACCCCTTTATTGACGGGATTAACAGGTCAGAAAAGGCTACACTTAGTAATACTAAGGCAATATAGGCCAGTATCGGAATATCTGTAGGGTTTATAGAGAATTCAGCGCCTTTTTGAGTCAGCAGTTTAATTAATAACGCCAGAAATCCAAGCCCCGCAATAATCCCAATGGTATTTGCCGGGGCAAAAGTCAGTGAAATCATTAGTAAAGTTATGACAAAAAGGATAAAATAGTCTATTTTAGCTAAAAACCAGCTGTCCCGTGTTATTTGTGAAAACAAATTCCGGGTAAAACAGAAAAATTTATTAATTAAATTCAGGAAAAAGCTCTGTTTAAAACACTGAAATACAGCAGAATCCTCTGTTATATCCAATTTGTTTACGAGCCTGAGAAAAAATGAATTCCTGATTTGCTCCATAAGCGGTTATTCCTGAGATGATTTTAAGATTCTGACATCTGATACCAGGCCGCTTAGCTTATAATCATATCCTTCAAGGGTTATCGGAAGGCCGATTTTAATTTTATTCCCGCCGATAACTATACCATCATGGGTTATTACTGCTTTATCAGCCACAGTTACAAGAAAATTATACGTATTTGGAAAAGCCGGGTTTTCAACCGCTATTGCTTTTTTAGGATTCTTAGGATCAGGTATGGTAATCATTTCAGGGGTTTTTTCGGATTTAATTATCTCAAGTTTTGTATAAGGCACGTTTCTGATTGTTATAAATGTTTTTTCACCTGCCTTAAAGACTTCTGTATTACGGGAAATCTTTTCACCCCTTAATATAACATCAATTTCAACATTTTGCTTTTGCGGTTCCAGCGGCGCTGTTGAGGCAATCCTGCCGGTTCCGGCAAAAAATATTGCTGTGGCTGTAATAATCAGGATTAAAACGATTATTACATCAATTATATTGAAAATTCCAAATATTTTAATGTTTTTTTCCATCAGGCTGGCATCCTCCCTGGAATTTAGAGTGCGTTTAGTTCAAGTTTTTTGATGTTATCCGTGTTAATTTCCTCTAAGTTCTTTATTAATTCCTCTTGAGTCGTTGTTTCGGCTCCAAATTTTTTGACAACCAGGCTGGCTGAGAGGTTTCCGATAATTGCAGACTCTGCTGCCGTGCCGCCTGAGCATAATGAGAGCAATACTGCTGCTGCTACAGTATCACCGGCGCCTGTAACATCAAAAACTTCTGTCCTGTTAAAAGCCGGAATTTCTGTGATAGCCCCCTCTTTTTCAAAGAGAACCATTCCGTCCGCGCCTCTTGTCAGAAGTATCCTGCCGGAGTTTGTCTTATCCAGAAGGTCCTGACCTGCTTTTAGCAGTGTTTGCCTGTCTTTTATCTGGTATCCCAACGTTTTTTCGGCATCAGGCTGGTTAGGCGTAATTAAAGTTGCGTTCTGAAACCTGTATAGCTCATCCTGTGCATCTACCACAACAGTTTTACCGTACCGGTTTGCTGTATTTATTGCTTCAGCTATAATTCTGCCGGTCATTATCCCTATTCCATAGTCAGAAAGAAGGATTCCATCAAAATGAGGAATTAGCTCCTTTATTTTAGCCAGGATTTTTTCTTCTATATCCTCTGAAACAGCAGCTCTTGTTTCCCTGTCAATTCTCACTATCTGCTGAACAACTGACTGGGCGGAAGAACCTGAAATTCTTGTTTTAGTTGTTGTTATCCTGTCCGGGTCAACTAAGAGGTGGGAAACATCAATATTTGCCTTCTCAAGAGCATTTCTGAGAATTTCGCCATGATAATCAGGGCCAATTAAACCAAGAGCACAAACCTTTCCCCCGTTGAGTTTTGATATGTTGTTTGCTGCGTTTGAAGCCGCGCCAAGCAGGTTATTGGTTTTATTATGCTTTAAAATCAGCACCGGAGCTTCTCTTGATATCCTGTGGCTTTCTCCGTAGATCATTTCATCAAGGGCAAAATCGCCTATTACCAGTACGCTGGACTTGCTTAAACACTGTATAACGCTTTTTATTTTTTCTTTAAGTAACAAGTTGGTCTCCTGAAATTTGTTTACAAAATTACTGTTAATAAAGAATTATTATAATATTATTATAAATATGTTAAATATTGAATGATAGCAGGTTTAGTTAATCAGGGCAATAAGGGGAAAGATGCCAGGATCCGGTAATAATATACAAAATATCCGGGAAACAAAGAAATTTGTTTTTCAGGTTTTTGATGAAAATATTGACTTTATTGAACCAATGGCATCTGAGCAAAAAAATGCCCTTATAAACAGGCTGCTTTATAATCACAGGATCGATATTGCACAGGAGAAAAAGAAAACTGAACTTAGAAACCTGGTTAAGAAAATAGCAATTACAGTTATTGCAATACTTATCGGGGTTCCTTTGCTGATAACTCTTGTTAATTTGTCTTTTGACGCTACTTTTAAGGGCTACTCACAGATGCAATCCAACTTTGAGATATTTTTTAAAGATTAAAAAGCTCAGGCCTGCCTGAATTATGCGGGCCTGTCATCCTGATCCACCTACCAAAAGCGAGGTGCGTCAAAGGATCTTAGAAATGTCGCTTAAAAGATTCTTCACATTGCTATTCAACGTGAACCTCTTAATGAATCAGAGCGCTAGTTAAAATCGCTTGCCTTTACTTTATGTACCCAGCGGCTGAATTTATGGCCATCATAGCTTAAAGCGTATTCATACAGCGATTCAAGAAGCTTTTTGCCTGATTCTGACTTTGCTATCATTAAAAAAATTCCCCTTTTATTTTTCATAATTGATATTTCTGTCTGGAGTACTTTCTCTACATTGTCCTGAGGTTCTTTTGTCAACTTTTCTCTTAACCATTTTGACAGCACAATTATCGCGGGAATATCCGCGTTAAAGTTTTTTATGTGGTCTGAAAAAGCTTCTATTATCATAGTCCCGGGTCTGTTTTTGTATTATAATCGTTAACAGATAAATTAAATTTATATAAGTGTACCCATTTTTATTATATATAAATTTTAAAAAGTGAAGTATTTATTTTTTTTTGAGAGGAAGGAAAATGGCACAAGAAACAAAAAGACCGGAAATAAAAGGAACAAAAACAGAGCACAACCTGATGGTGGCATTTGCAGGGGAATCTCAGGCCAGAAACAGGTATACATATTACGCCGGCATTGCTAAAAAAGAAGGTTATGAGCAAATAGCAGCTCTTTTTACAGAAACAGCAGATAATGAAAAAGAGCATGCTAAAAGATTTTTCAACTTTCTTCAAGGCAACGTGGTCGAAATTAACGCTTCTTACCCTACAATGATCGGAAACACTCTGGAAAACCTGAAAGCGGCTGCAATGGGGGAAAATGAGGAATGGTCTGACTTATACCCTAATTTCGCTCAAATTGCAGAAGAAGAAGGTTTTAAAGATGTAGCCGCTGCTTTCAGAATGATTGCAGCCGTTGAAAAAAGGCATGAAGCAAGATATTTAAAGCTTCTTGCAAACCTGGAAAACAAAAAAGTATTCAGTAAAGATATTCCCGTGGAATGGAAATGCAGAAACTGCGGTTATGTGCATGAAGGCGCTTCTTCTCCGCAAGTTTGCCCGGCATGCGTTCACCCGCAGTCATTTTTCGAAGTTCATTGCGAAAATTATTAAGATTAAGACGAAAGTTAATTAGCTAAATAACACTTTAGGCCAGTGAATTTATCACTGGCCTAAAATTATAATTGTTTATAGCCTGAGAACTAAAATCCCTGGGGGGAGGGAATTTTGACTTTAATATTGAGAAAAGCTTCCGGCTTTGATCTTAAAAATGTAAAAACTCACGCTGAAAAATTAAACCTGGATTCTGAAAAACTGGAACAGGATAAGCTTTATATAGCAGAAAAAAATGATGACTTAGCAGGTTTTGGAAGGTATAAAAAACACGGAAAGATTTACGAAATTTCTACGGTTGGAGTTCTGGGGCAGTATAGAAAAACAGGTATAGGCAAATTAATCATAGAAAAGCTTGTAGAATCAGCATCTTTTGAAAATGAAATTTGGTTAACTACTGTAATTCCAGGATATTTTGAAAAATTTGGATTTTCAATATGCTGTGATGTTCCGCGGGAATTGGTTTTAAAAGCAAAAAGGATTTGCAAAAAATTCAAAAAGCCTGTTGATTTCAATGTTTATATGAAATTAGAAAAGTTTTACTGAATAATGTGAATCTCTAACCGCATACATGCAACATTTGCCAAAACCCGCCCACAACAAGCTCATTCATGAACCGCCGTCCACCTTGCAATAAAAGAGAAGTTCCTCTAAGGAGCTTCTCTTTTTATATTCTAAAAGTGGGAATTTATCTCGTAAAGAAAGAGCCGCCGCATATCATACTGAACATTTGCATGATCATTTGCATAAACATTTGTATAAAACCAAATGGGTTTTGGCCGGGAAATGGGCAAGGGCCTGGAGTGGGGTTAGGATTTGGAATCCCATATAAAGGCTGAGGGCCGGGATTAGGATTAGGAAATGGTGGTGGGGAGCCTATTGGAACCCCATATAAAGGCTGAGGGCCAGGATTAGGATTAGGAAACGGTGGTGGTGGACCTACTTGAATTCCGTATAAAGGTTGTATCATACTTGAAAATAATCCGCTCATTTAACTATACCCGTTTTTTATGCGACCATCATATATATATAAAAAATATTAAAATTATAAAATTGATATATTTTGATATACTTGCCAAAACTTGTTACATTTTTTAATAAGCTTTATACTATTATTTAAGGAACAAGCAAAAATTTTTACATCTGTTTTGTATTTTACGTCATCCTGAGCCGCCTCCCGCCATAGGCGGAGCGGGCGAAGTATCTCAAGTAATAAGCATTTATGAGATTCTTCGGAGACAAGCCCCTCAGAATGACAAAATGAGTAAAAATTTTTTATTACCTGCTTAGTAATTTACAAATAGGAGTTTGAGTAATATGGTTTATGCGCCCTTAAAGCTTGTGTGGGAAATAACTTTCAAGTGTAATATGAATTGTATTCACTGCGGTTCTGACTGCTCCAGTGTTGAAAAACCTTATCAGCTAACTACAGCAGAGTGTTTTCAGATAATTCGCGACCTGGCGGACCTTGGATGCAAAAGCATTGTTTTATCCGGTGGAGAACCTCTTTTAAGAAAAGATTACAGCGCAATAGCCGCTGAAATCAAAAGACATGGAATGGAAGTAAGCTTTATTTCCAACGGGGATATGGTAAACGAGGAATCAATAAAAGTTCTTCGCGCAATCCAGCCTGCTGCCTTTGGGATTAGCCTTGATGCCGGGGAATCTTATCTTCACGACTATATTCGAGGCAAAAAAGGAAGCTTTGATAAGGTAATAAGAGCATTTAACCTGCTAAAAGAAAATGGAATCCAGGCTTCTGTTGTTAGTACAATTCACAAGTTAAACTTTGATCAATTGCCAAAAATCAGGGATATACTCATGAAAAACGGGGTTCGCCTGTGGCAAATCCAGTATGGTGATCATATCGGAAGGATGACAAAAGAAACAATGATTACAGAGGCGCAATTCTGGGAAATAGGCCAGTTTATACTGGAAACAAGGCAAAAGTATAAGAAATATTTTGATGTAGTAAGCGGCGCTGATGTTTTCGGGTATAACGGGCAAACCGGAGAACAAATTCAGGGTTACTGGACAGGCTGTTTTGCAGGTATGCAGTGCCTTGGGCTGGGAAGCGACGGTTCTGTCAGAGGCTGTCTTTCTTTACAAAAAGACGAGTTTCTTGAACCCTACACTACAAGAGAACGTTCGCTGAAAGAAATCTGGAATGACCCTGAAAGCTTTAAGTATAACAGGCAATTTGACTGCTCTACCCTTACAGGTTATTGCCAAAAATGTGTTTATGCCGCCCTGTGCAAAGCTGGCTGCGTAAGATCAGCTTCTATTGATGGAGGCAGGAATAATCCTTATTGCTTATACAAAATTGAAAAAAGCGGTTATACTTCCAAAGAGCAAGCCAGGGTTAGCTTTTCCGGGGAAGAACTGGCTGAAATTTATAACCCGCTTAAAGAGCTGCCTGAAGAGTTTTATAGTTAACCCGAATTTCTAATTAACTTGAATGACGGGTTAGCTAAAAATGAATTATAGCTTAGTATAATTTTCAGAATTTTTTATTATTTCCTTAATGATTTTTACGCAGACCCCGTGTCAAGCACGGGGTGACAGTTTAAGCCTGGTTTGTCTAAGGAATAAAGAAAAAATTCTTACACATTGTGTCATCCCGCACTTGATGCGGGATCTATTTAATTAGCACTAAGTGTTATCAGTATTATAGAGAAGTTACTTAGACCCCGTGTCAAGCACGGGGCAGGCTTCCTCATAATGACATTGGCCGTTTATTGTTTTATTTCCCGGATAGATTCTAAACCTTAATTTTTCATTTCTTTTCTAAAGATATACTGTCAAACTTAATTTTCAAACCAGAGTCAAAACATAATTTGCATATATCAAGGTTTTCCTGGTCTGCCAGGTTAAAACAGCCTGATAAAATGAAAAATGTTTCTTCATAAGG
>JANQEB010000185.1 GCA_028278605.1 Candidatus Gastranaerophilales bacterium | reverse complement strand
GAGTTCGGCATTGCCGGGGTCGCTCCAGTACTTTACCTCAGCGCCTTTGTCGGTTAGGAATACTACGTTACAGCGCTTGCCAAAACGTGTATCCATTTCTTTATAAGCGAATTTGACTGTGGCATTAATTAATGTGGACAAAGTTAATCACCTCCTTTAATGTATGTACGTGTGTAATAGTCAATCTCCTGCTCCAATTCCTGCAACCTATGTTCTTCAAACTCCGTAAGACTTTCCTTAATTGATAAGTCTTCATGTTCGTTAAATGCGCTCTGGATTAACCAGTTCATAGTGTTCCCTCCTTTTGGGTTGTCTGCTTATACTAGATAGCAGGCTCAAACAGCCTGCTGAAATCTTTATTGGTAAAGATATCTAGGAATATAGTTTTATGGTTCTGGAATTAGTTATCTTCTGTAAGTAATTGAGGTATGGTTTGTACATTACGTTGTTGTGGTTAAATATGTATCGTATCTGTATTTGCTGATTGTCGATTGGTATTACTTGGAGGCAGGAAAGGTACTTATTTTCCTGCAACCAATTCAGGATGCCCCGCCAACCTCCTCTGTAGTACTTCCAAGATTCAATCACCATGGAACTTTTGGTTGTAGTCAGTGAGCAAAGAAACAACTCGCCGTATATAAAGCGCAATAAGTTGAACTTCTTCTTTTCCGTACGAGATGCGGGGGATAAATTTTGTGAATTCTTCATAAACTTTACTCCTTTTCAAATTTAACTGATTTTGATAGTTGCCATAAATATTAGTGCAGGTAGGTGAAGCATGAGCCGTACCTGCACTTAAGGCACAGATAATGCAAGGGCCACTGCGTTTAAACCCTTGCATTATTTGGGCCGGTATTTACAATTATCAAAATTAATAAGTTAAATTTTAAAAGGAGTTTATAGAAAGGAATTCAGAAAATTTATCCCTTCTTGTACTGCGGAAAAGAAACTTGCTGTGCTGATATATGTATGGTGGAACTGCTTGTGCTGACTAGCGATAGGTGATAAATGTGCTGTTTGATTGAGTAGTAACTATTACGAAGCATGAAAGAAACGCTTGTATACTGCTATATGTAACAAAAACTTCATGAAGAAATATTAACTTTATAAGTCAGTGTCAAATGCTGATTTCTGGGAAAGTATCTTTGAACTCTAGGCGGCGGCTGGCGGAGGATGAGAGCTGTGCAGGGACAGGGTAACCTTGTGTTGGGCGGACGAGGTTATATAGACGGAGTGCGGTAGTTGTTGAAACTCAACTTTACTTTCAGCTTTTGGTGTCCTGGGAGGGCTGGCCTAGACCCTACATCCCCTGGGTGCTGGGGGTAGAGCTTTCTGTAGCCAGAGCTATAAGTTCTTTAAGCAAAAATTCGAACTAAAAATTTTGGGACAATTAAATGAAGCGAGGGGGCAATTTTGTAACTATATGTTCCTATATAATATATTGAAACATATAGTTACAAAGAAACCTCCCCGTATGCCCTTAATAACCTATGATTGCCCCCGCTTGCTTTTCAAAAATTCCTGTGCTAATTTGTTACCAACTTTTGCTTCTTTCATCATTATTCTTACCGTTATTTTCTTATCTTGATTTATTCTTTTATTGTAAATTTTATCTAATTTCGCTAACTTTTTTTCCCTTTCCTTCCTGGTTTTCTCGTCTCTTGCTCTTTCTTTATCAGAAGCTAACTGAGAATATGGGATTATATCTCCAAGCTCAATATATTTATCAGCTTCAGGATATGGGTAGCTTGTAAAAATATAAATTTCAGGTGAATCAACAGGCTCATAACCTCCTCTACATATCCTTCCTATAGCTTGCTTAAGTTCCCTTGTATACCAACGATGCTCATATTCATTGAAATATTTATAAACAAAGCCTTTTTGTTCATCATAAAATAAAACCTTCCCTTTAGTAACAGGACTTACGCAAAATAGAAAAAATTCATAAAAAAGAAACATCCTGATTCGTCTTTTTATCAAAGAAGTGTCAGGATGTAAATATGAACAATTCT
>JANQEB010000180.1 GCA_028278605.1 Candidatus Gastranaerophilales bacterium | reverse complement strand
GAAGGATCTCAGGTAATGAGATTCTTCGCCCGCCCCGCCTATGGCGGGAGGCGGCTCAGAATGACGATTCTATAAAATTTACTTAACTGTGCACTAGCTTGACTGTAACCTGGTATAAGAAAGCTTTTTGACCTCAATAAGATAGTCCATGCCGGACATGTTAATATTGCTCCTGTAGCTTCCGGTAACAGGAATAACCCTGGACGGGTCATATGAAGCAGCTACTGCAATATGAGAATCTGATACAGCTATGCCGTTTACAGGATCAAAACCCCGCCAGCCTCCACCCGGAATATACACTTCTGACCAGGCATGCAGATGAGATGATTGATTCTTATCGTCCTCATCAAAAACATACCCGCTCACAAACCTTGAGGCTAACCCCTGGTACTTGCATGCTTCACAAAATAAAACCGCAAAATCCCTGCACGCACCTTTTTTATTCTCAAGAGTCCCGGCAGCAGAATTAGCAGGTCCTTTTTCTCTTATCACATATTTAAAATCAGTCCGTATTTTTTCAGCGAGTACAGGCAAAAACCGGATTAACTCACTTCCTGATTCTTCCCTGGTCCTATCGGAAAAATCCTTAACCTCCCTGCTTTCTCCCTGAATTTCCAGATAACGGTTATGCTGGTTTAAGTCAGGTTTTAAAGGCAATTTAGCGCTGTCAAAGTCCACGATAAAATCATACGGGTTATCACGCAGGGTCTGGACTTTGCAGTTAAAATTGATGCTCAGGTCCTCAGTTAAACCGTTAAACCAGGTTTTTAAGCCGCTATTGCCTTCCGGGTCCATAAAAAACGTCTTATCTGAAGGGTTTGGCCCGATTTCAATATTATAATCAATCAGTCTTTGAGTCAGGTCATTTCGCGGGAAAATCCTGATCTCGTTTGACTCCAGAAAAACAGGACCCGTGTATTTGTATTTAATTTCATAATTAATTTCTATCAGCATACAAGATTATTAATAATCCTATCCAGTTCAACCGACGGGATTTCATTTACCGAGTTTCTTAATGTTTCCTGCCACCACTTGGAAAATTCCTTAAGATCATCCTTATTTATCCTGAACTCATTGATTTTGTAAGTGTCTTTAGCGCAAATTATAATATCAATGGGAAAATCAACGTCAGTTGTACTGATCCTGGTTGAATCAAAGGCAAGAATCCCAACTTTCAGCGCATGCAAAATACTGTCATGATATTTTAAGGTCCTGTCTAAAACCGGTTTGCCGTATCCTGAAGCTCCAATGATCTGGTATGGGGTTCCCTCGGTAACTTCTATCCAGTTGCCCTGCGGGTAAATCATATATAGCTTGTGTTCTTCGTCGTTCTGGAGCTGTCCGCCCACAATGCAGTGAATATCAAAACCGATTCCGCTTTCTTCCAGGTATTGTTTATCCTCCTCATAAACCCTTCTTATCTGCTTGCTAAAAGAGTTTATAGCTTTATAAAGCTTGTCAAAGGATTCATCTTCCTGCTTAAGGGTCTCGTCAAAGTAGGTTATAGCTTTGTCTCTAAGGGATCTTAACCCGGATGTCATAATAAACATCGAGTGGTTTTGCCTTTCAAACACCGTTACTTTTCTGGAACTCGTACATTCCCTGCCGGAAGTTACCCTGGTATCGGAAATTGCGATAATTCCTTTTTGAAGCTTAATCCCTAAACAAAATGTCATAAATCCCCCTTGCTCGCCGGTTAAACAGGTTTAACTTATATCAAAATACTTGTTGTAGATATCCTGGTTGATTCCTATAAGTTTTAGCTGGAATGAATCAAAAAATTCATGTAGGCCAATATTTATTATAGTATTTATATCGCTATATGCCAGTTCTGATTTTAAAGCGCCGAGGGATTGCTCGGGCCTGTTTGCGTAAGAATCCGTGGAAGACGCTGAAATCGCGTGAAGGCAGTTATTTGCTTCCCGCAGGCAATAGTTTAATGAGCGAGGAAATTCTTTATCAAATATTAAGAACTCGATAATTTTATCAGGTTTGATTGATTTATATTTCTTGGTATACATTTCAAAACCGCTTGCTGATTTGAGAACTGATGCCCACTGCAAGATATCATAGTTTGAGCCGACCTGGATATTCTCCGGCAGAATATGAAAATATTTTATATCAATAATCCTTGAAGTCTGGTCAGCCCGCTCAATAAACTGACCCAGGTGTCCAAAATGCCAGCTTTCACCGCGGGAAAGAGTCGCATCCTGGATTCCAAAGAAGACATGGCAGTTATTTTTAATTTCCTCAAGAAAACCACTCATGCTGTTAATGCTTAACCTTCTATGTGAGCAGTTTTTTACCAGCAGGTAAAACTTATTTATTTGCTCCCACATCTCAATATTAATGATTTCCCTTACAGTTGTAGCGTTTTCCCTTGCCATGGAAATACAGCTTAAGATAGAGCTATAGTATTGCTCGTCAAAAAGCAAAAACTGAATTACATTTTCCTTTGTTATTTCCCGGTATTTTTCAAAAAACCTTGCTGACTCGCCTGTAACCCTGATAAGAGGTTCCCACTGCTCAGCTTTTCTGATTTCAGAATCAAGAATAAAGTTTAAATTCGCATTAATAACCCTGGCAATGTTTTCGGCACGCTCAATGTGCCTGTTTAGCCAGTATAGAGAATTTGCAACCCTGCTAAGCATTTTCTTCTCCTGTATAATTGCCGTTTGAAAGCACCCAGGTGTCTTTGCTGCCCCCGCCCTGGGAAGAATTTACCACAAGGGAGTTTTTCTTAAACGCAACCCGTGTTAAACCGCCGGGAATAACTTTTATATCTTCCCCGTAAATTATGTAAGGCCTTAAATCAACATGGCGCCCTTCAAATTTTCTTCTGGCTATTACAGGCACTCTTGAGAGGCTTATAGTCGGCTGGGCTATATATTTTCTGGGGTTAGCCCTGATTTTTTCTATGAATTCTTTTTGCTGTCCTTTTGTTGACCTGGGCCCAATAATCATGCCGTAACCGCCGGAGCCGTCTACGGGTTTAACTACCAGCCGGTCAATGTTATTTATGACATATTTCAGGTTTTTAGGGTCAGAGCATACATATGTCGGCACATTAGGAATAATCGGCTCTTCACCCAGGTAATATTTAATTATCTCAGGCACATATGAATAAATCGCCTTATCATCAGCTATACCTGTCCCGGGAGCATTTGCAAGCGCGATATTCCCTGCCTTATAAGCATCTACAATCCCCGGAACCCCAAGCAGGGAATCCTCCCTGAAAACTTTCGGGTCTATAAAGTCATCATCAATTCTTCTGTATAAAACATCAACTCTTTGAAGCCCTTTTGTTGTCTTCATATACACAAACTTATTTTCAACAACCAGGTCCCTTCCTTCAACCAGCTCAACCCCCATTTGCCTTGCCAGGAATGAATGCTCAAAGTAAGCGGAGTTATATACACCCGGAGTTAGTACGCATACGGTTGGGGATTCAGAATTTTTCCCGGAAATATGATTGAGCATATTGAAAAGATGAGCGGGATAATCCTCAATAGGCCTGACTTTTAAGGATTCAAACAGCTGAGGGAATGTCTTTTTAGTTACTTGTCTGCCTTCAAGTACATAAGATATGCCTGATGGGCATCTTAAGTTGTCTTCCAGCACATAAAACTGGCCATCATCCCCTCTAATTAAGTCAGTTCCTGTTACATGGCACCATATTCCCTTTGGAGGGGCCAGTTCTTTACAGATAGACCTGTATGCCTCCGAGGAACAGACCACATCTTCAGGAATTATTTTATCTTTAAGTATCTTCTGACCTTTATAAACGTCATCAATAAACAAATTAAGCGCAGTAATCCTCTGTTTTAATCCATTTTCAATGATTTGCCACTCTTCACTGCTTATAACCCTGGGAACAATGTCAAACGGAAAAATTTTTTCCCTGCCGTCTTTAGAACTATAAACGTTAAAGGTTATGCCAAGGTTTAAAAAAGCCTTTTCCGCTGCTTTTTGCCTGCTTAAAAGTTCGCCTTTTTCCAGCCTGTTAATTTTGTCTACAACAAGGCTTACAGCTTCCCTGCAAGTATTGTTATCCAAAAAATACTCGTCATAAAAAAGTTCGGTTTTATAGTTATTAAAATTCAAAACTTAGCCTCAGACGTAATTTATAGGGGATATAATTAATTGCTTATATAATACCCAATAGTTATTGATATAGCAAGGTGATTCAACAGTTACAGTTAAATTTTAAGTCCCTTTTAAAACACACAAAAATTATTTATAATAGACTTAATATACCTATGGTGTAAAAAATGACTGATAAAACGCTTGAAAAAATACTTCAAAAGATATTAGAAGTTATTAATCCTGATAAAGTAATCCTTTTTGGATCCAGAGCAACAGAAAATGCTTGTTCTGAAAGTGATTATGACATTTTAGTAATAAAATCAGGTATATATAATAAAAGAGAATTATCTAAAAAATTATATAGAAATATGCTAGGCACTAACGCAAGCGTTGATATACTTATAGAAATTCCTGAAGTGGTTGAGCATTATAAAGACTCGGTTGGCTATATTTACAGACAAATTCTTAAAGAAGGCAAAGTTATCTATGCAAAGTAATGCAAATGAATGGCTCAAGCGGGCTAAAAGTAATTTAATTATAGGAAGTGAGGTAAAAATGGAAAGAAATAAAGTAAGAGCAAGTCATTTGCTGGTAGACACAAAAGAAGAAGCGGAAAAAATCAGGCAGGAAATTCTTGATGGAAAGGATTTTGCAGAAGCGGCAAAGGTCTCTAAATGTCCTTCAAAACATAAAGGCGGGGATTTAGGGTTTTTCAGCAAAGGCCAGATGGTGCCTGAGTTTGAAAAAACAGCTTTTGAACTACCTCTAGGCGAAGTTTCAGAACCGGTACAGACTGACTTTGGCTGGCATTTAATCAAGGTTACCGAGACCTTAAATAATTTTAATGATTCTCCGATAGAAGAAGAGTAAGAAAAAAGAAATCGGAGGACAAAAAATGAAAAAACTTTTTACAAAAGAGCAAG
>JANQEB010000012.1 GCA_028278605.1 Candidatus Gastranaerophilales bacterium | reverse complement strand
GCTTTGCTATTTCATCTGCTGATTGATCAAAGATAAGGTAGATATCGGTTAACTGTTGTTCAGTCCACTTATCAAAGTTTTTCCTGGCTTTCTTTGTAGCACGTTGAATATTTAATGATCTTTGCTTTGGTGTAGCCATGGTTTTACCTTTATACAGTACGATATAAGAAATATTTTAAATAGTTTTAAATAGTACGATATAAGATTATTAATTATCACTGATCACTTATCGCTGACCACTATCAAACAGCATTGCAGCTTCTTCCTCGCTCATATCACCATTAGCGGTCTGACGTGCAATGAATTCTTGCTTTAGTGTTTCGTCACCTTCCTGATTGACCTGGCTTTCACCTTCAGCAGATTCCTTTTCTAACTGCCTTTGCTCTTCATCATAATCATATCCTAACTTAGATGAAGCTGTGCGGTTACTTGCCCATCCTTCATTGACCTGCAATACTAAGGATTCTGTTTCACTTTTTATATCACGATGTATAAGGACTGGAAAGTCAACTTGACAGGTTAAATCTGTATCGCATGGTTCGGTTCTCTCTGTTTCGGTTTTGGTCTCAGGGTCATATTCTTTTATTGTCTTAGTCGATCGTTCTTTGATAGCACCATTTTTAATACCACCTTCAATAACTTTACTGTATATCTGCTGTATTGTTTTACCAAAGAAATCTTGCCATGACTCAAAGGTCTTTACCATTGGTGATTCACTAACCATCGTTGAAGCATAATTAGCATTTGACGTGTCACCAGTTACTACATATTCAGCAAGGTTAGTACCAGCTGTTACCATTAATAATATTGCACGTCCATCGGCTTTGGCATCCTGTGCTTGAATATTAAGGTTTTTTAAATCCCATTCAACGCCTTTGGCAAACAGTACACTTCCTGACTTTGGTGCTTCTTTACGTAATCTATCATTAACCCCTGTATCATCTGTAGGGCTTATATCTGGAAACATAGCTTTGACATTGGCTGCGCCTGTAGGTGCTTTGATATTGGCTACTACATTAAATATAGTACGTAAACGGTTAAGCTCTATACGGTCATCAAGCCAACGTTGATACTTAGTAAGATATGGAGCTATACCAACAAAGAAAGACACACCACGTTTAACATCTGAGTCTACCTTGATCTTTGTATGGATGATATCATCTGCTTCAATGGTTTCTCTTTGTATTTCGGTTTTATTAAGGCTTGTATATAACTGCCATTCACGATAATATTTTATTACTTTTTCAATGTCATCAGGGTCAGTCTGTATGCCATAAGTATTCATACCGGTCCAATCTACTATTTCAGTAGGATTGACAAACCGGATAAAAGGTGGTTTATTATCAAAATTTTCAAAGAAGCGTAAAAAGCTTTCACCATCTCTGAATGCACGTCTTACCAGCTCTTTAATTCGCATATCTAAGTTGTTAAGCTCATAGAATTCCTGCCAGTAGTCTTTAACTTCTTGTGCTTCATCACAAGGCGTTATGGTCATTGATTCACCTATGATAAAGTTAATCATGGTCTCAATAACACCATAAGCTATAGGGTTTGTGTAATAATGCTTTGATGCTGCGCCCTGCATCTCTTTCATTTCAGGTTCAGTGTAATAAGCTTTACCGCCTTGTAGTATTCTCCAATTGTCGGCTGTGTCATCGTCTCGTACTCTATTGCTTGTCGACTCTAATACTTCAAGCATGCTTTCAAGACGTTTAACTTCTATCTTATTTCTTAAGCGTTTGGCTTTCCATTTTTCAAACATGATTTATACCTCATAGTTGTAATTGATATTCAAGGTTATTATTTTTAAAACTCCCTGACTAGTTATAAGTACCAACAACATACACTTCTGGTTCCTGTAAGTTTAGTGCTTCATCTTCATACTGATACCTGATATTATCAATGTGATGATTGTCTTTGTCAACAGGAATGTTTAATACTTCACCCTGCTTGTTCTTTTTCCAGTGATATAATTCAAACTCGTTTAATGTATTCTGGCAAGACTTATCTATTATTATAGCAGTCAATCCTTGAAGCCACTGAATGCCAAAGTTAACAGAATCTTTACCCTTCATAGCTCCTATTGCATTAATGCCATACTGTATAAGCTCTTCTATTGATTTAGGTTCAGCACTGTCACATACAACTATTTCACCACGATGACCATAACCTATTATTGGTTTCAATCGTTCAGCTATCATATAGTTTGTTAGTCCTAATCCTTGAAACTCTTTAAAGATATACAATATACGCTTCTTGCTGTCATAGTGTGTACGATTATACGCAGTAGGATGATTACTAAAGCCAAAGTCAAGACCATTACGGATATAATTGAAATATGGTATCTTGTCTGACAAATCGGCTGAAAAGAAGTTATTAAAAATGCGATCTCCAAGTATGCCCCACTTGCCCAGAGTATAAACATCATAAAAGTATTGATCTGTTTCATCTTCTAACTCTTTAATGTCATCAGGTGCTAAGAAACGATTGTCTTTATATGTTGAATGTAATATGAATAATTCGTCATCATGGTATTGCGTATCTTCATCTGTCCATTTGCCTTTGAAGTATGTTTTATATATCCAGTGCGTCTTGTATATTGGATTGAATGACATGGTAAGACGTTTCTTGATTTCTATTACTTTACCGGTTTTCTTGTCCTTATATTTGGCTATACCTCTTAAACGCTTCTTTAATTGCTTGATGCTGTTTTCATCTTTAACTTCTGTGGCTTCTTCAATGCGTACATCTGTAATAACGCCTTTTGGTGGTATGATAGACTTAACCTTTTCTATTTCATCCATACCTTTAAATATAGCGCAATAGCCATTGACACAGGTAATCTGCATTGGTGACACTGTACAGACAAAAAAGCGATCAAGGTTATATTGGTCTATCACTTGTCGCATCTCATTATATACTGATGATCTAAGTGTATCGGCTACATTACGTAAGATTAAAAAGTTGCGACCGCCTTTTAATAGATCATATATATCACGCTGTGCTAAGAATTTTGATTTGCCTGAAGAGCTGCCACCGAAGAATATTTGTATACGTGTAGTTAGATTTCTAAATGGATAATAGAGTTGATTAAATATGGAGCGTCTAAAGTTTACTTTAAGTTTGGGCACTGTAATACCTGTCTACATGTTACTGTCATTGTCATGTAGTCCGTGCCCTTGTGGTTGTCTTGTTTGTGGTTGTTTTGTGCTTTTATATCGTACTATATAAAAGTCTTCAGTTCATTATTGCTATGACAGAATGGACAAACATGGTCTGCCTTAACAACAACAAATACCGTGCTGCAATTGAAACACTTAATAAACTTTGCACCTCTTCTAACATAATAAGCACCAGCAGAATAGTATTTTGAGAACTCATACTGCTCTACTACAAACTGTGTCCCATAAATACCACGCTTCATGAAGTTAAAATATTGTACACAGTCATACATTATATATTCATTTTCTCCTGTTTTTATTGCAAACTAATCTTCCATATCATCAACATCACATACTTCTATTTCAACATCACCGGACTCTAATGGATTAACAAAATCTTTTGTCCACTTACCAGGTTTACGATTGGTCAGCCAGAACTTGCCAGCATTAAAATTAGGTGGGATATGCTTTTCAGTGATTGTACGCTTTGTGATATCAAGCATATTACCATCTTTGTCAAATATACCTTCTTGCTTTTCTTCTCTGTAGTCATAGCCAAGTGCTATTTGTAGCATGGCATTCTCAACTTTTACGTCAACAGGTGTACGCCCTTCACGTAATGCCTTTGCCATTTTCGGATATAGATTTAAATATTTATAAAAAGATGTTTCACCTATTCCAAGTTTTTCAGCTATTTGCTCGTTGTTTAATCCATCACGTGCATAGCCTTGAACCAGTAAGGGAAAGTCATCTGTGTACTTTGTCTTTTGTCCAACATCATAAATAACTGTGCCACCTTCGTTTTTTAAATCGAATATAATTAAACCTGGTATTTTGTATCTCATTTTAAGTAGTTGCCTTTAAATTAAGGTTATACTTTTGTAGATATTTTTAAGAGTATTCCATAATACAAGTTTTCTTTACAGTCAGCAATAACCATTGATACAACTTCAACCCCAGGAAACGTATTATTAATGTCATTAAGTTCTTTTTCAATTGTTTTTTTATTGCCTTCAATCATTTTATATTTATCTCTAACCATTATACCATACCTTTCATGTTAATAGATTCTAAAAACTTGTTAAAATCATCTATGCGCTCTTTATATATTAATAAGCCCACACTCTTTGTAACCTTATATCTTGATAACTGGTTAATTGACTTTTTAAAACTGGTTAACAATGCTGCACGTCCTTTTATATCCTGTGGTACTTTTTCTTTTAGACGTTTTCGCATGTCAACTAAATCGGCTATGACTTCAGTTTTTTTCATTCACACACATTGCCTGGTTTTGTTTACGCATAAAAATAGTTACATCATTATGTAGTCTTTGCAAGTGAACAGCATGATAATATGCTTCATAGACACTAAATCCTATATAATATCTAAAAAAATGATAACTTCTAAACAATTGATAATATGATTTCATTTATCAACCTTCCCAACTCATAATTTGTTGCGCTATTTTTATTATGTACACACAATTAATTTTTAGTCAAGATTTAGTCAAGTTTTAATCGTCTTTAAAGAAGTACCGTTTCTTCGTAAGTGCTTCTAATATTTTGTCCTTTATCGACTTTCTTATAAATGGATAATCGGTTTGCATTAACTGTGGTTGTAATGGATTATTAAAAGTCAGCACATGCAGCCATATACAGCCGGTAAATAACACCTTGATGCGTTCCTTGATTGATAATGACCAGCATGAAATAACGATGCCCTGGTTGTCACCTACATAAAATGCTGGTAATGGCTGGTATTCCGGTTGATCTCTGGCAAATGTAATATTTGATTCTGGAAAATGTTTGATTTTCATTTGATTAATTCCCTTCGCTTAAATCAATATCTTGATTTGTGCCTTCTATGTTCTGCCAACTTTTTAATTTTGACAAAGCGATCAATTCTTTTATGGCATTTGAATTATTATCAACCATTTGTTTCAATAGGTCTATCAAATCCTTTAAGCCTTCCCTGGCAGGTGTCAACATTTCATCTGTATATTCTCTTGCGAATAATACATAAAGCAGGTCAAGAGATATTTCACCTTCTATCTGCTGTCCAGCTTCAGTATAATGGTATTTGATCTTGATGTCTTTCCAGTTTTTCTTGTTTGTAATAAGCATAATCTTTAATTCTCCTCTTTTTAATCTCTTTTTAATAATTGTTTATATTTCTAACAACTCAAGGTTTTCACATATATTACCTATTACCTCACACCTGAAAAACTCTGACCAATCACCATAGCCATACCCTTTTTCGTTTTTTATCTCATAACCTTGAAAACATGGTTGCTGATAATGGGGAGCACTGCCACCATCAAACCAGGTTACAAGACTTATAACATCACAAGATTTTCTTGAAATTGAATATGGTCTATTATATTGTGGATGCTTTATAAAGTCACCTTCAAAGATTGGCATTCCTTTTTTGTCGTATAGTCCTGTGAAAAAAAAGATAAGGTGTGTATCAGGATTGCATTTTATAAGGTTTTTCCCTACCATTTGATATAGAATACCTTTGTTCGTTAACAGACATTCGTGCTTTTCCCATTGTTTTTCAGTCTTGCACCACACCTTAAATACCTTAAATTTACCTGGAAATCTTTTTTCTTGCCCTGGTGGTAATTCTTTCATTTTTTTATCTCCTGATAATAGATGTCTACTTGACTTTTGCAATCATTATAATATCTTCAAAACACTTACTGATAGTTTGTATCAAGAATCTTAAATGTAATTTTGCTTCTTGTTCGGTTAGGTGTTCCACTTCGCTTGACTTGATTACTATCATTATATCATCACAGGTTATCCATAATGCAGGGTTATCCAATTGAAGGGATACAGATTGATAGGATTCGATTCTTGGTACTATAACTATTCGTTTGTCGCTGTCTGTCTCTATGTTTAAGGCATGTTCTTTTTTAATCCGTTCAGCTTTATCTTTTTGAACTGATGAAGAACTAGACATGATAAACATAAAGCCTATTAACCATAACAACCCTATCATTGTCAGTATTAATATAACTCTTGCTCTTTGCATAATGTTAAACCTCTTCACCGGTTTCATTTAATAATACAAGTTGCTGTCCTAGTTTTATTAGTAGCCTTTTTTGATGGTTTGATATAGCATTCATCTTGATGTTTCTTTTTATCAAATTCAATAACATTCCATCTGCTATGCATTCATGAGAAAAGAATATATATCTATGCTCTGATATAAAAAGTGCTATACCGTTTTTAAGTCGATTGCTGTTACATGTTATGATTTTTTCTGGTTCAATTTTCATTTTTTATTTTCCTATCTTATTAATAATCTTTTCAATCGGTATGTATACAAAATGTTTATAGATACAGTTTGTACATTCAACCATCAACTGAACATAACCATTTTCACCTACAAAAATATTTGTTTCACCATCATCACAATATTCAGTAACCATTGAAACATAAGCTGACTTCATTTCTTTTTTGCATCTAAAACATATTGTCATTTCTAATACCTCTCAAGTGCTTCATACCAGTAATTCGGATAAAGCTTTTTCATATTAACAGGTGATTTATATTTCTTCTTGCCCAGTCCAAGCATTCTTAAGAATTGTTTGTCTAATAGATAGTTAACACAGTAATCACTTTTCTTTCTGTTACCACGTCCGCAGCCTTGCACAATCTCTTGAGTTGTAAGTGAAGTATACCATAAATTGCCCACCTTAGAACTATAGACTCTGCGCCTTGTAAGCTTGTCTGCCAATGATTTGTATGGCACTTTGGCATGTATAACAAACTCACACTCTTTGCCTGGCAAATCTACACCACGCTGAATAGATGGGCTGACCAGTACTGTATCTTCACGGAATGCATTTTTAAAATTTTCTATCACCTGGTTTCTGTTTGTGGAGTCATGAGTCATTAACCGCTGCTGACCGATATTCATTATGTGTCGATTAAGTTTATATGAGACCGAATGAATAATACCTCTTTGTCCTTTATGCTCTTCAAGAATTTGGATTATTTCATCTATCAATATAGGTAGCTCTTTGTTGAAAGTCTTAAATGACATGTCTGCTACTGGTCTTAATATGATAGGTCTGTTTTCTATCGGGAATGAAGTAGGTATACCAAATTTATCATTGTCAAATTCAGGATAATCAAAAGCTGAAAATTCACGACCTAGCAATTTTGTCATAACACGTATAGGTGGAAAGGTGGCTGACATCAAAACTGTTTTTAATGTATGTTTAAAAAAATACATCTCTGACAGCTGTGGTGTTAACCAAATAGGTTTGAAAATTAAGGCAGGTAATTGTTTAAAGCCTTTTGTATTTGCACCTTTGTTTGTATAAAAACTTTCTTCCATTATCCATGTTTCATCAACGTTTTCAATAAACATTTTTATTTTTGTCAGTATGCCCTTAAGCCGGTTTTGTTCTTTAGTAGCTTTACTGTTTGTATTTTCATCATTCCACGGGTCAATGTGCTGTTCAAGTTCTGCCATTCTATCTACTAGTTTTGGTGCCACTTGAACTTCAGCCCAATGCTTCCAGTTTTTAACGCCTTCTTTAGCTTCAGCAGTTTTAAATTTAGGTGGTTCTATTTTAAATTCACGCATAAGTTTTCCTGATATCTGAAGGTTTACAAAGTCTGTTAAAATAGACTCGAGTAAATCAGCTTCATCACAGATTAGAATTTGATTTCCGCTAAAACCACCTATGTAATTTGCTTCAGTTAAAAAATAATGATAATTGAGTACACGGTATTTAGCTTTTAATACCTTTTTCTTTTTTCTATCATACGGACACATTTTCTTTCTAAACGGGCATGGCATCTTTTTTGAATGTGTACAAGCATCAGCCATTTTACCAGGCATTAAGGTACATGCATAGTTGTTGCGACCTTTCATGATCTCGACTTCAGGGAAATCTTTTTCCAATTGATCTTGGAGCTGTTTGGATGATACCAGGTATGTGAATTGACCAAATAAAGCACCGGATACTACACCTACCAATGACTTGCCAAAGCCAGTAGGTGCTTGAATTATAGTGATAGGTTTTTTAGACTCGTTTACAAATTCTACTGTTTCATATTGATTGACTCTAAAATCACAGTTTCTAAACCTTTTAAATGCATCACGTGCACGCTTGATCATTAATTCTGATTCTAAATTTGCTTGCTCTTGTTCTTCTATTAAGCTAAATTCTGTATCGCCTGTTTGCAACTTCATGATTGATCATCCCTTTTATTTGTCTTGTTTCTTGGAATCCTTTTTCGGCATAAAGAAAGCGACATCCAAATCAATATAAAAAATTGTTATGCCTGAACCTAATGGCTTTCGTTCAAAATTTATATCACGTTTTAATAACATCCAGGTAAATCTTTTAATATGTCCACTGTCTTTAAGTAGTACCTGGAAAAACCGGTTCAACTTCTTTGGTTTTAATTTTTTGTTCAAGCTCTGACACTTGGTAAGCTGTCTCTATAAAGTAGCGCATTTGTCATTGTCTCCATTCATTGTTTTATGTTAATGCTTTTCTCTAGTGTTTCTTTAGTGCTTCTCTAGTGCTATATTTTTATCTTTTATGTTCCAACATATTCTACACTCTTCACATTGACCTGGACAATCAATAGCATTAAATATTCTTGTTTCTTCTTTTGTCTTGATAAATGCTAATGGTAAGTTCTTTTTAGGAACATCAACCCCAGGCCACACAGATAATATGATTGACAAATTTCCAGGCGTATTATTGAAATCTAAATGATATCCTTTTGTGTAAACAAGAAAATTTGTAAAGTAATAATGATAAGCCAATATCTTCATTCGCTCTAAATAATCTTGGTCTATAATATCACCTGACACGTGCCAACGAAAATATCTTACCCTCTTTTTTAATAAGTATCTTCTGATTAACTCGAAGTATATTCTTCTGTTTTCTTTTAACTGAGCTAGATTAGTGTCCCAGCTTTTCTTAACATTAGTCATCTTATAAAACTTTACAGCATAACATTCTTGATGACATGGAAAATCAAAACATGTCTTTATAGGTGGCAAGCTGATATTCCCCGTGTTTCCTATTTTAGTATTTGAGTTTGTAATGTATATCATTTAGTTACTTGCCCTTGCCTTATTCATCTTCATCTTTTTTCATATCTTTCCAGCTACGATATTCAAACAAGTCTTTTTCAGATTTAAGTTTTCTTGCCTTTGTGAATACTCCAAGAAGAAAGCCCAAAATAAAACCTGCTATGAATACTATAAGTTTCATGGTGTCACCTTTATAATATCATCTTTGTATTAGAACTACCTTTTAAGATTACCCAAATTGAAACTAAACCTACCTTTATTAATACAGTCTTGTATATTTTCTCTTTGTGTACCGCTTCTTAAATGAGAAGGATTTATACAAGACGGATTGTCACAGGTATGTAAAATTACCTTATTGCTTATATCTTCATCTATATGAAAAATAGCATAAGATAACCTATGGCTGCGGTATTTTTTGTTATCAACGCTAATACGACCATAGCCATTAACCAAGAGACCTTCAAAATTCCAACAATCATTTTTATCTATCCTTATATGTTTGTAAAGCCGATGCATAACAATAAACATTTCGGCAGTTGTATTTAAGTTTGCAGGTGGTGCTATATTTTGAATGTATTCTATCATTGTTTTTTTTGATGTGTGCCCGGTCCATGCTGTGTAAGCCACAAACCGGACACGGTTAAATGTTTAGTTAAGGACTTATCTAAATGTTTACCTGCGCTGAACAGTAGTGCTGTCTGTATTGTCTATGTCGGCAGTCACTTCAAAAGATACCGGCTGTGCAACTTCAGATACTTCATACTTTTTCAAGCGCTCTTCACAGTCTTTAAGATCTTTAACCTTTTTGCCAAGTATTGAACCACCTGTAATTGTTGTCCAGATAACTACCATAAGCAGCAGTGTTGACGCACCTTTTTGACATTTGAGTATTGAGTTAATCATTTTGTATATCACCACCTTTCATAGTTTATTTTGTACAAAGCTAATTAAGTACTGTACAAAGCTAATCAAGTGCAGTGTCATTTCATGCCCACCCCACCTTAAAAAATTGATTACACTTTACAGTTTGAATATTTTTTATTTCTCATTTTTTTCCTTTCTTGCCTGTTATAGCTCTAGGTCTGTTATAGTCCTAAATATTTTTTTAAAGCCCTTTCAACTATTTTGCCTTGTGAGAGCTGTCTATTTATACTTGCCATTTTTAACAGTCTTATTAGATACGCTGGTATTCTAATTGAAAACTTTTTACGTCTTAAACTTTCCGGAATAACTTTTCCCCTTGGTCTACCTGCGCCTTTTCGCTTTCCACCCCTCGACATCACTCATACTCCAAGCTTGCTTCACGATAAAAGTCACGCCAATATGCAGCTTCACCAGGTTGACATGTATCATGATGTTTTATGCCACCAGGTTTTTCAGCATAAGCATTGCAGTCATTGCATTGAATAATGGTTAGGCCGTCTTCAAGAATAATTTTAGTATATGTTCTGTTTTTATATTGTTCTCTTGATTTCATGTTAGCTAATCCTTGCTATGTTTATAGATTTAAATTCTTCTTTGTATGTTTCTTTTAGTAATGCTTTTTGAATTTTGGTTGATAAAAATTTTAACAATTCAACTGACTGGTTGAACAATTTTTTGTCTTTTTCATTAATCCATTCATAATCAAATTCATATGTACCATTTTTATGAATTATGATAACTGGCTTTGTTCCACATATATGAAGATTAGCCATAGCTTCAAGCACTGCTTGTTGCTCTTGTTCAAGCTTGTATAGTGAGTTCATTTTTTTTTATTCCTTTTCAATAAAACAATTACATCCTTGATGGTCAGAATCTAATACATGACAATAATGATCAGATTTCAATTCACAACAAACAACAAATATATGTAATAAATCTTCTTCATCATAAAGATTGAATTTAGAAGCTAGTAAGCATTCGTTACATTTTTTGTTTGAAGATTTAATAGCAGTCATTTTTGTTCTCCTTTTTTTTATATAGTACGATATAAAATCTATTCTTCAGATTTCATCAAAACAGCTTCTCCCATATCATCACAGCATAAGCCACATCTTAATACTGCATCAGGTTTAGCCCATGCGTTCTGGTCGCAATCAGGACAAGTGTATTTTACTTTAGATTTTTTTGTCTTGGTTAAATTTTGAAGTCTTACCCATTTAAGATTGAGACCTGACTTAAGGAGTTCAGCGGTTACTGTTTCAAAGATACCGCCTTCTTCAATATAATGCGTCATGCTTTGCCCGGTCTTCTTACCACCTTCAGCACCAGTAACAGAAGGAACAAGACCAACTAGCTCCATTTGTTCAGCCCATTCTTTGTTATGATATTTTGTTACCTTCTTTTTTTTACCACAATGAAATTGCCAACTGTGTACCATCTCATGTACCAGGGTTGACAAGATTTCTTCAATCGACCGGCTGAAGTGTTCAGGGTTCATTGCTATTTCATCTGGTTCAACCTCTTCGTTTTCTCTTGATTTAAATGATTGAGCACGAAAAAAACCATTACATGATTTGCGCCCACGTAAAGAGATAATGGTATCAGGCAGTGCGCCCTTGAATAATCTTTCATTGTAGAATTTAAAGGCACGATCAAGTTCTTTATATTCTCCTATCGAATCAGTAGATATCGAAACTGTCTTTGATTCATCTGTGGTTTTAGGTTTACTGTCTTTGTTTTTAGTTTTGTCTTTGTCTGAAGATGCTGCCCTTGATCGTGCCTTATTGTTTTTTTCAAGGATTAACGAAAGCAGTCTTTTACAAAATTCTTTTCTTGATGTCTTGACCGCTTTAATTGGACGTTCTGCCAACTCATTATATTTGGCAAGCAATATTTTTGTATTGTACGATTTAAGATCTTTTAGTTTTGTGATGGTTAAAATTTCGATAGTATCAGTTGTCATTGTCTGTACCTTTCTTATTGTTTCAATCATCAATACCATAAATTTCATCAGCAGCAAGTTTAAGCCAAACATTAAACTCAGCTTTTTGCTTTTTTAGCCATACTACAAAATCAACACCAACGTTGTCTGGTATTACAAGTACGAGCTGACTCATTTCATCAAAATGAGATGACCACCGATCAATGTATTCTCTCTTTGCCTTGTTTGTGTGTGTTATTGTTTTTTTTCTTGGCATTTCGATATTTCCTTTTTAAATTTTTTGAAAAAAATAATTTATACAGCCCGCAGAAGTTCTTGTTCGGTTTTGCAATTAAATTTTTTACAAACGGCTTTTACGTACTTTTTTGTTCGACTAATTTTTTATAAACTTCATTAATAATTTCTTCCATTTTGTTCTCCTTTTTTTAATATTTAATTACAAAAACAATGGAATGCTTCAGAAACATCTGATTGTGCCTCTAAACAAATCAGATGTTTCTTTGTTATTTTTTCAATAACCATGTCGCCATGATTTGCTTCATGGGTTTCTTTTAGGTTGTCCTTATCAATGTCAGTCCATTCCGATGCATCATTTATAGCCTCTTCTTTTGTTTGTCCATAACCATAAATTACGTATCCCTCTTGATAAATTACATATGCCATTTAATGTCTCCTTTTCCTTTTTATTATGGTTAGTATTTTCTGTCATCTTGATTTAAATACTAAACCATCTTTGATTAAATGTCAAGACATTTTTTCAATTATTTTCACTTTTTTTATTTTTATTTTGTAAGGTCTCTAAACCGTAAAATCGCTCTCAACTAATCCCAAACATGAAAAATAAGCAAACATAACATTGCCTGTGAATTCATAATTTCTATATTCTCCACAAGTTGGACAATGTTTTTGCGGAAACATACCAGTAACCTTTAATGTCTGATATTTTTGTGCCATAATAATATATATTCCTTTTTATATATCTGTAACATTAGCGCTCTCAGGTGCGATTTTCAGCCACTTTATTTTAGAGCACCTGATTATATCTTGAAGATAGCCTTGTCTCCAATTCTGTTGATTAAACCCTATCCTGATATTCAATATCAGCAGCCATACATATCGATTTATCTTGGTCTGATTTCTCTGACCAATTTTCAGCTATCCATAATAAATAGTCAGTAGGCAGATCACAAATATATTCACCTTTATGTTTACCTCTTGGCATTTTAATTGTACTAGGGTCCGGATTAATCTTGTAGTTTTTGATCTTCATTTTTAATTCCTTTTAGTTTGCTTCCCAGGATGACATGAAAGATTGCAGATTGATAAGCACAAATTTTTTCAAGCTGCTTCATTTCCATCTTAAAAAAGTATATCCCCGTAAAAGTAAATGGTACGATAAGAATAAAGGAAACTACCATATAAACCAATGCAATTATCAATTTAGCTGATGTTATTATAAATCTTAAAACATTCATTTCTGACATCCTTTATAATTATACTTATACTATTACTATTAGGGATGGTTGATCGGCATCAAAGTATCAACACATCATAATATCAATATGACAATTATCAATTATCCCTATATTAAAATCAAAGTATCAATGTATCATAATATCAATAAATCAAAATATCAAAGTATCAATATGTCAATATATCAACGATTGTTTCTAACGATTGTTCCTCTTGTATACTTTACTTTTTCGGTCTCCACCACGAAATTGATTATCCCTGATGTCTGACATTTTACTACCATCCAATAATCTTTTAATCCGGTTTTCAGCAGCTTTTTGTACGTTCCCTGGCATCTCTTCAATCAACTCTTCAAGCTCTTGTCTCATGCTCTTCATCGATATTATGCTATCATCAGCAGCTTTAATAACATCATTTGCTGAGGTTACGATGTCGTCTAATAACGTTGACATGGCACGATATTTTTCATTCTTCTTTAAAATATCATACACTTCATGTCCATACGCAGTATCCTTACTATCCGGTTCACCACCATACATTTCAAATAAAATGATGATTGAAAAATAAAGACCAGCACGATATACATCACCAACATTTTTAAACCGCTGCCGATTACATTGACAAATCGTTTTTGCCATATGCGCTAGTCTTCCAATGACACGGACTCTGACATCAGCTTTTTCAGCGTCTTTCGGTAAACTGGTGATGATCGGTACATTATGCATGTTATCACGTGCTATCCGTTTACCCCAGGATTCACGCAGATTCATGTTCTCCTTACCCTTGCCTTTTATTTTCATAAAGCACCACCCTTATTTAAATGTTACTTTGTTAAACCACGTTTTAACTTATAAAACTTAATAGCTCTGTCTAGTATCCACTTTTCAAGAAGCTTTCTATCATTGCTTATAAATGTGTGGATGTTGCATTTTAAATTTAATGAAGTTATAAAACCGGCTGCATGTTCAGGTGTCATCTCTGTATAATACTGCAAACTGAATAATTCATATATATCTGCTTCAATCACAAGTGCTGCAAAACCATCATGATCTTGTATAGCTTGTGACATTCTTTCTACTTTTTTAATTGTCTTTGATCTTTCGACTCCTATGTATGTATAAAAATCTGAAGTCATTTTGCGTTCAATAAAAAAACAATTTTCAAACCCTTTAATACTGTAGTCACCATCTTTTAATGTTTTACGAGTCAGCGTCAAACCTGGTGTTCTTGTAAATAATGGTTTCTTCTCTTGTGTGTCTACTATTAAATGGAAGTCATCAGGAAATATACAAGGTTTAAATTTGTATGGCTTATTGTCCTGCTGTACGCTTTTAGCTGCTCTGTTTTTTATTCTCATAGTCTTTTAATATCTTTCTAATTACTTTACGAATATATTTTTTTGAATAATGAAAGCACGGACAAGCCTGGTCTCTAATGCTGCACGAAAAATCAGTAATCCATAATCTTATTGCAGGGAAGATATAAATACATTTATTACAATGCTTATTTCTTTGAAGGTCTATAAAAGGGCAAGATTGTGTGTTGTATTTAACATCAAAATATAAAACATCTTCTATTGCTTTAAAATCTTTGTCACTAAGTCTGTCTATTTGTCTTTTTGGATTCATACTATTGGTTTTGCTGAAAGTATTTTTATATCATTTGAATCAATACATCTTTGCCAACATCCTTTACATGCTGGTAAAGTGGTTACGTCTTCATCACCTTGTTTGAATTTAATCATTACGATACTTTCATTTTCACATTGAGTCCACTCAACCGGCCCCAAAGTAAAAGCACCGCCTTTTCTTATCCATCCTTCACATCTGTTTTTATACTTCATAATAATTTCCTTCTAAACAAGGCCGGACTTTCACCGGCCCCGTTTATTTAGTTTAATTACAGTTGTTGTGACAGTTTACCAGTCATCGTCATCGGCCACTGCATCTTCAGCCGGTTTTGTATTTTCCTTCTTGGCTGCTGCCTTTTTACCGGCTGCTTTGTTCTTGGCTACCCTGCTTAACTGTAACCATTCCATTGAAGGTTTATTATTGAATTCTCCCTGGTCATGTTTGAACTGTACAACATTTTTGGGGAGCTTCATTTGCAAGGCACTGATAAACTTCTCATCGGTAAAGGCCGTATCATCTGGAAATTTCTTTTCAAACGCATCAGCCAAGTCACATACCGTTAAAAGACTACAAATTGTTTTTTCACCAAATGCATTCGGTTTGCCTTCACCATCAACCAAATTGATATTGTACATTGGCTGCATGTTTACATTGTCTGCCGGTCCTTCAACATTTTCAAGAATAACCATTTTTAGTTTCAGGTTTAACGCTCCGGTCTCTTCATTTTCTGAGTAGTCAACATCCATTATCTGCATGTTTGATACACCAGCTTCAGGGACCGGGAAACCAAGATCAAGTGTGTCTTTTCCTGTATTAAGTTTCATGTTTTTAATCCTTTTTTGTTTTAAGTTTAATTAATTTTCTAGTTAAAGTTTTTGTTTGATAATAAAAGTTAATTCATGTTTGATATAAAATTATTTACTAGTCCCAGGCATCACCACCTTTTTGTCTAAGGGTTAAAAGTTAAAGGTTAAAAGCTAAAGCAACATGTCCCTTATGTTGTAAAGATTTGTAAGATTATCTATTAACTTTTCTATTCTTTTCTTGAGATTGTTTGCTTCATCTCTGTAAAGGACTGCAAGATCATCTTTGTTCCTTGCAAAATAATCACAAGCTTTATCTCTTAATTCTTTTTCATAATCTTTAAAAGCTAGAATCCTCCCATAATTAATATGTATTATTTCCAAATCTTCTTTTGATAAATCATCTTTCATGTCGTCACCTTTAGTTATTGTTTATTCATCCCTAGCTACTGTTTACTCTTCTATGTAATTATTTTTAGCCACCTGGCCCTCTTCAATGTAAATACCTATCTTTCCAGATTCATCCACACGCTCATTCCATACTTGGATGTTATTCTCTTCAGCTATTTTTATGATTAACTTGCGTGTTTTTTTATCCAGCTTATCACCGTCTTCAATCCATAATACTTTAAAGTTTGAAGATATGGTTGACAAGTATTGAAAGCATACCTTTATTTTTTCGCCAGTACTGGCTTTAACCAATGGTAAACCATTGTATAGCACTGCTTCATCATCAATAGTTATCCCTATGTCTGGCAAACTGGCTGATGATAAAAGATTATCACGGTCTGTTTTTAAGTTTGATATCAACACTTCAACATCTTTTAGCTTGCTTTTTTCAGCAGCTACTTGTTTAAGTAATGCTATGTGCTCTTGGTTTGCCCTATACTGTTCGTTAATAGTTTCAGCGTCTTTAATTTGCTGTTCTATCTTTTCAGTATCGATCATCTCAAAACCTTCAATTTCAGATTTCAACTTTAGCCCTTCAGACTTTAAATCTTTCATCTCTTGCTGCAATGCTTCAACTTCAGCTTTTTTTTGGTCATATGCTTTACGTTTACGCTTCTGTGCTTTTTGTTTCATCTCTAATGATTGATTGTGAAGGTTTGCAGAATTAAGGCTATCTGTCAGTTCAAGTATGACAACTCTTTCTGTTATACTGGGGTTAAAATCGATAGCAGATATTTTTGCTTCAAGGGCTTTAATCTCTTTTTTTGTACTCTTCCTATTTTCAATTTCATTCTTTATCTTTTTGTCAATATCAGAAGTATTAATGTTTAAGGCTTCAAGAAACTTTTGACGCTGTTTTGATAAATCTTTTTCATTAACTAATGCCATAGGGTCAGCCAATACTTTACCACCTATAAGATCATTTAAGGCACGTCTGGTGTTTTCAATCGGCTGACCGTCTTTACGTTCTATCTTAATTTTAGGTGGACTCTTTTTAGTTTTATACCAGGTTACACTAAATTCTCCCAGGTCAGTATTAATCTCCGCACGGTCTTTACCCTTATGAATAATAGGCTCTTCAAAGCTGCCACCAAAAAAAAGAATAGAAATAGCATGAAGTATACTTGATTTACCTGCACCATTAGCACCTGATAATGTGACCATACTTTGAGTCGGTATTATTTCAATATCTAATACACCTTCAAAGCCAGTTACATGTATGCTTTCAATTTTGATATTTGATTTTTCCTTTGCCATTGTCAGTTAATTCCTTTTCTTTATTATTAATCGTTTAAATACTTTTTGTCATATGCTTTTATTTCTGCTGCTGACATTGTTATCTGTTCTGCTACATCATTCTTACTTATCTCTGATGTCTCTTCATCATAGTCTTCATCTAACAAAATTGTAACGGAAGCAAGCATACATGATAGTAGACCTTTTAAAACAACTCTTTGAAATTGTTTTTCTTGATTATCCATTCAGCACCACCTTTTTTTTATTGGTTTATACTACTTTTAATTTTTCCTGTTTAGCATGACACTTATCACAAATATATACTTCCAGTGTAAATGGTATTGCTTCACCAGTATTATTTGAAGGATGTGTCATGGGTAACAATTTTGCAATAGTGCGCTTTTTAAAATATTCATGTCCACATGCTTCACAAGACCTGTTTTCAAGGTCCATAAATTCTTGAACAGTTAATTCCATAGGCTTACTTGTTGGTGATGAAATAAATCTTTTCTTTTTCGACTTTCGGTTTATTCTTGTCTTTTGATTCATGTTATCCTCTTTTTTTATATAGTACGATATAAAATTATAAATTCTAAAGGTAATATTTTTTTGTCAGTAATCCAAGTTCAAAAGTTAACCGGCAATCATCTTCACAATATTTGCCTATTTCTTTATACTTGCCCTTGTCCCAAAATTCTTGAACCATTGAACCATCAATGCCTTCAGTCTTTGTTTTGTTCAAAAGTATTTGACTATAAAAATCAAGTGTACCTGGTTCATATGGTTGCCAGTTTGACAAAACTGCTTTGACATCAAGGTGATTGGTTACACGATATTTAGCCATTGATATATTTACAGTCTGTTTCATTCTGTGTCTTACTGATCGACCTTTTAAAAAAGGTACATCAAAACCATTGCCATTAAAAGTTATGAAGACATCAAAGCTATTTATCATATGCCAGATGATATATATTAACTGCTGCTCTTCTTCATCAGTTTCTTCTTTGAGCATAAGGTGTCTTGTTGATATTTCACCGCCTTCTTTCCAGGCATAACCAAAACAGCATATGCGACCTGTCCAGGGAGATAAGCCAAGTTTTTTTATCTGTGCTTCTTTTTTAGCTTCAATGTCAGCTTCTATCTTGGCTGTATCTTTTAGATTTGCTTTTGGTTTAGGTTCAGGTAAATAGTCTATGATTGATTTATCTGCTATGGTTTCAAGATCAAATGCTAAAACTCTTTTTGCTGTTCTCATGGTTTATTGTCCTTGTCTAAAAATGATAGTTGTCTAAGTTGTCCACGTTTATTTTTTTTAATTATCTTTTCAGTACATAAATCAAAAGTGCATATACCTAATTTATTATTGTCTTTGTTTGTGCATACCGCTTTCATAGGCTTGTACGGGCAATTGTTTTTGTCTATTTTTATATACCAGTCCTTCATTGTTATTCATCTTTTAACCTCATTAATATACCTTGCCCTACACCATTAAATGTAAAAGCTATTGAATTTGAAGCTATACATATTTTGTTCACATCATAAAATGTTACATCTTTCAAATACCGCAATAATAAATATATGTATTGAGCATCAAACAGCCATTCACCTATTTGCCATGTAGAATGTTTTTTATGTGATATGCCTGTACCATAACATATTTTACACTTGTCTTTGTTTGACTTATGGCTGCATATATGTTCTTGCTTGAAAATTTTAAATGCTTCCAGGTCTGTTCTTATCTTATCATTATCAGATGCATTCAAAAGCTTATTAAACTTAACCGTTTTTAATTGATCTACTGGAAGTTTAAAACCTTGTTCTTTGATTAATATTTCAGGCCAGCGTAAAAATAACGCACCATCAGTTACGCAGGTATACTTGCCAAGTATCCATAATTTAGTATAGAAGTTTGGACTTGATACCGCTATGTTATTTCTGTTCCGTAAAATATTATAAGCTCTGATTTTATTAAATGCGTTTAAGATTTTTTCTGACACTTTCTTATCCTTATAAAATTTTTTACATTAAAAATATTTGCTTTTATACTTATCGACTTATAAAATTAGAAAATAATACACTACTTCTAGACATTTTGGATTTTCAAGTTTCTTACTTCTTACTTTCTAATATCTTTGAAATATTTAACGGTCCCTTCCTTTTGTCACCACCACCAGTATATTTAGCCATGAACTTTCTATCAGGATCGTCACACTCAAAGCTTACCATGGGTGGATAAACTATTCTGTATTCATCAGGAATTATACAGCCATCTTCATTGACGCATTTCTTATATCTTGAAGTTACACGCCCGATAAGATCAAAATTCTCAGGCATCGATTCAGCATAATCACGTCCACTCAACTTAGGTGCTGCTGCAAGCTCTAAATCCCACTTAGGACGCTCTGTCTCTAATGCTGTACAAATGATTATCTTACCGTGTATCTGCGATAATTTGCCAAGCAGTTTTGTTAGTCTAAGTGTTTGACTGGCAAGACCGCCCCACCCTGAATAATCTTTTTTTGTTTGCCGTGATAAAGTTTTCTTTACTTGTTTCTTTTTGCCTAAAGCTTGGAAGGTTTCATTTTCGATCTCAATCGATAGCAATCCCATAAATTGAGTCATGCTATCGATAATAAGGGATTTGTAGGGATTAAGTTTTTCTGGTTGTGCCAAGAAGTCCATAAAGTCAAGCCAATTTTTATAGTGACCAAATCTAATTTTTAAACCTGGTCTGTTAACAGCTTCAAGTACTTTCTTTGGATTTCTCAATTCTCCCATTGCATAAAAAATAGGGTCAGGCGCCGATTGTAATATACTGGTTGACTTACCTACGTTTGTTTCACCATACAAAAATATCATTACACCATCTGAGGAAAAATCTTTTAAGGTTAGTACGTCCATAGTCACTTATTCCTTTATTTTAATTACACCACCAACTTGTTCTATGTTTTGATACCATAAATTTTTTTTTCAAAAACATAAGCCTTGCCAACAAGACTATCTATATATTCAAACATCTCTTTATACTCAAGGTCTTCTCTAGCCCTTGAAGATTCTGAAGATTTTGAAGAAGCTTTATTAACCTGGGATGGTATAAAACAAACTTTTGCTGACAGTGAAAAAGTATATTCAAGTTCTTTTGATATAAAATTTTTAATTATTTGTTTTTCCCTATCGTTTAACTTTAAAATTAAATCCATGTTTTTACCTCTTTATTAATGTTTATCTTTATACCCATACAGCATTTTACTAAAACTACCAGTATCACACCTATGCAAATACTCACAATCAGTAGGTACATGACATGCTAAATCATTTCTATACCATTCATTATTTTTAATAGCTCTTGATATGTCACGGTTTACAATTTCATATGTCCTTAAAATTTGTGGCAAATCAAATTCAGTACGCCAGAACTTATACCCAAATGTTTTAGTTTCTTCTTTGTATTCTAAAAAAACGCTTTTAGGTCTGGCTATATAGCTATGGTATAATCTCTTCTGAAAACTTTCAACAGACTCGTTAGCCTTTGGTTTGCCTTTATGCATTTTAACTATCTCAACTATACAGCTTTTATAATTTTCATTTGACAAAAAATATGTAGATAGCTGTGCCTGAAGATAATGAAGTTTTCTATGAAAGTCAGGGTTTGTGGTTAATTTGGATTCTGTAAAACTTTCAATATATGCACGATCAATTTTCCCATAAGTAATTACATCATAAATAGGATATACAAATTCATGCTGGCAGTTCACCAGGTTCGGTTCATTGTGTTCTATTTCAAGTGTGATGTATGCCTTTATGATTGCGGTTAGTTTGGCTTCAAGAACAGGACTTACTTTATATTTGACAAATAATTTATGAATGGTTTCTTTAGTCGGCTTGCCTTCATGTTTTAGTTCAAGAAACTTATCCCATATCGCACCTGCTTTAATAGCATCTGTTTGCCTGTGTGGCAACAATACACGACCTTCGATCTGGTTGTAATAATACTTCATCCTGCATTGAATAAAAGATTTTCTTGATGAATGGCTAACCCTGGGAAGGTGATGTTTTAAGGATTCAATACATCTAAATTCTTTTGGCAATCTGCAAAACCCTGCTTCAAGCTCATTGCCTAGACCATCTATTTTACCTTCAATATAATGGTCACACTTTCTGCTATGATTAGTGATTCTAAAATCACAAGTTTTTATCTTCTTTGTCATCCGTGCCCGATGTCCTTGTTATCAATGAACTACCTTTGCCTTCTTTTTAGCTGTAGCCTTTTTTATTTCTACATCTAATGCCATATGTAAAACATTTGTAATAAACCCTGAAACGGAAAGACCTTCTTTTTCCGCTGCTTCTCTTACCTGGTCTTTAAAAGTTTTATAAGTTCTGATATTAAACCTATCATCATATTTTTTTTCACTTTGTTTTCTTCTTGGCATTTTTTTATATCGTACTATCTAAGTTGTCTGTTTGCTGTCATCTGTTTTTTTTGTTAACGTGATTTTAATTGTGCACACAATTAATTAGATGTCAAGAAAAAAAGATAGCATCCTTTATTTTTTTCTGAATGCTACTTTTTTATATCGTACTATATAGTTAACTATGATCTGTAATTACGAAAGGGATGTTGGTTACATTACCACCAATAGTTTCAAATGGTATTTCTTTAATAGCATTAATGACTTTAAAGAATGCATTCCGACTGTCTTTGATTGCACGCTTACCAGATAAGTCACCAATAGCATGACCAGGTGCTATACATCCATGCAGTTGATAGGGCCAATTAGCAGGATGAATCAAACATCCAGGCCGGTCTTTTACACCTTCACCTTTCAATTCAAACGTGTGTCCATAATCATCTGAATGCTTCCACTTTGTACGTATAGCCAGCTTATAACATCCAATGGGCACACAGGATTTAAACGGTATATTATTTAACCAGGGAAGCTCTAGGGTATTACAAATTAATTTGTTTTCAATAATCAACGAACCAAATGTAGCATAACCATCTCTTTCTAGTCTAAAAAGTTTTATTGGCTTTATCATTTTTTTACCTACCTTTCTTTTATACCAATTGTTTTAATATGGCTAGGTTGAATGATTTCCCTTTTTATTGGTTCTATCAACAAGTTTCTACCTTGATAATATTCCTTTGTCCAATCCTCAATAACTTCTTTTTCACCATTTTCATTTATAGCATGTCTGGGCAAACCTACAATAACTTCGTCCTTAGGCCATTCAGGTTGATCATTATCATCCAAAATAAAATTACTACTAAGAATTTCAAGTATTGATTTATCTGGTATCAAATTATCAGCTATAACAGATTCATCAACACAATAAATATACATTTCATCACTAAGATTGTGTACAAGAATTTCAACCTCTATAATATTTATGTCATCACCAATGTATTGCTTATTATTTACAGTATAGACACTTAAAAAAGGATGCTGCATTAGCTCGGGCTTGCCACCATTGCCATAACATGGATGATCTTTAGCAATTGATGAAGCTATAATCTTTTTAGTTTTTACATCTCTTAAAAGATAATACCAATTTATATGACCTGACGACCTTACGTACCTTGCTTGAGCATATGCCAATCCAGAGCTAGCAGATAAATAAACATTAGAAACATATGAAACAGGTGGATTGCTAGCATAATTAGCTAGTCGTGAATCAAATGTAATGGCACCGGTATTTTGTGTTTTCACTTGTGGATAAAAAATGTATGTACCACCTGTCAAAGTTAAATTATTAGATGAACTTGTGTTTACTTCAGCAGTTGTAGTATAAAGCTCTGCTTGATGAATAGCATTATTTGACATCTGATCATGCTCTATTATATTATCTTGCAAATGCTCATTTGTTATAATTTCAGGTCTTAAATCATAACCATAAAAACGACTTCTAAGAGCATCTTGAATATCATTTATAAACTCAGCCCAATTATAGTGCCCTGTTTTAGTGTAATCACATTGCATAGTTTTATCTTTATCATCTTCATGGAAGCGGATTAAACCACGCTTGTAAGGAACATCAGCAGTACCATAATGTACTTCATATTCACCGGCTGAAGGTGCGGTAAATACCTCTGTAAAATCACTATCATCAATTAAAAGTCTAGGCCGTTTTACAACATATGAATCACCATTATCGTTTGAAGTAGCAGTGCCAGTAGAAAAGCATAGTGTATCATTTTTATTTGTGGTTGTTCTAATACCAGTAATAGTAGCTGTTTGACTATTTGTTGTGTTCTCGAATATATCACCTTCTTTAACACCTTCATCAACAAAGTCTTTTGTATCATCTTGTGCTCTTACATTTGAACCATCATCAGATAATGTGCCAGTCTCAACATTTTCATATTGATTGTGCGCAGCAGGAGTCGTGCTGTCATATCCACGTGTAACGGTTAAAGTGTTGCTAACAACATTTGTTACCTGCATCTTTTCGCTATCAATTGCAAAAACATCATCAACAGCCCAGTCTGCACCACGCACTACATCAACACCAGTTTCAGAATCGTCAAGGTCTTCATCTAGCTGCCCTATCTTTCGAATAGCTGTAAGAGATGGTGTGTCTTCCTTTGGCACTTCATTTAATTGGATATAATAAGGGCTTGCACCTGGTATAACATGTGATTCGCCAGTTATAGCAACACTGTCATCCGATTCTGTAAAAGGGTCAAAGCGAATATCGATCTTGTCTTCATTAATGTCGTTTTCATGATCAATGCTTGATGTCATTTTTTTACCTTTCTATTTTATGATTGTGAAACTCTTTGATCTCCTAGCTGTTCTTGTGTAATTATTTCTTGCTGAAGTTCTAATTGCAGTTCTGTAAACAATTTATCCTTTTTTCCAAGCTGAACACGTGCTGTTACACCATCAGCATTAATCGTATATCGCACACTTTTAATTGGTAATGTATACTCGTTTAGTCCGTCATCTGAAGTAATTCGAGCATTGCCTCTTGCATCTATTTTTTTCTTTTTAATATTTATGTCAACACCATCAATTCGTGCTGATTGTTCAGCATCTTTTAATTCTGCCAATTTAAAATCTCCCCACTGTTCAGCATCAGTAGCATCTAAAACAGATGGAATCGTTAACTTAGCCTCTCTTAATCCATAAGTATCTTGTGAGTCTGTATCCTCAACTGTTGCTACATAATTAGAAGGTGGTGTACCGGTAACTTCACCACCATAGATGTGAAGCCTATTTCTTACTTTATCAATGTTTTCTTTAGGTATAAATTTTTTAACATGCTTACCCACAAATAATTGAGCTTCATCTTGAATGGTTGTTACTTTTGGTCTAAAGAAAAATTGTCTAAATTCATTAACTCCAAATTCATAACCTAACATTAATTCACTTAACTGCTTCATAACCTCTTTAGCTGTAACATGCTGCCATGAAATAGATTGAACAACATAGTCTGCTTCTTCAATTCGAATTTCTTTATAAATTATGTCTGTTTTATCTTCAACATCTGAAGTCATTAAACTTTTAACAATATCATCAACCCTATCACTTGTAAAGTCATCTTCAATCATGATATCTTTTAATTGGTTAAAATATCCATAGCCTTTAATCGTATAGATGTTTGAAGTGTCACCAGCTAAAGGTTTTTCAATTATATATCCTGAATACCAGGGATTAATATCATTAAAAGGATGTATGTCAATTCTATAATTATAAGTTAAATCTTCAAGTGCATTTGTCAAGCCTCTCAACTTCATTTGAAAAGTACCGCAACCAGTAGGTAGCAATTCAAAAAAACAATCTAACAATACAGTGTTTTGAATCTGGCTTGAAATTTCAGCTACCTTTTGACCTGCCCTATCATAAAAAATTATATTGTATCCATCTGTCAAAGGATAATCAGGCCGATTATAAACAGGTGCATAACCACCTAAATACCCTGAACCTAAATGTATATAACCATGATATGAAGGATTGTTTGTAAAAGCCGTCACGTCAATTACCTCTCAGATTCAATTACCTCTTATATTAAGGTGACAAGAAACGTTTAGCATAATCAAATTTAACAGTTGTTGCGCCTGAAGTCTGACAGGTAACAGTTATTGTATTGTTTCCTGGTAACAGTTTTAAGAAAGCACCTTCAAAAAACCTTATGGTATTTGATGACTCCCTTTCAACCGTTCCAGCTTGACAATCAATAATTAATTCATCAGTATTAAAAAAAGCATTGTCAGCATATGTAAATTGTAAACCATCTGATTCACCTTCAGGTACATCCGTTTCATTCTCAATCTGTAAAGAAGTTATGGTTGTATCTGCTGTCACTGTTATGACTGGATATGCATCTACATTGCCATTGTTTGCCACCGTTCCAGACTTAGGACTTGAATCAACTGTTATGGTTGTGTCGTCATCTGTTTTATAATACCAATAAGGATCAGCAGCTAACAATGAAGCTCTTATCATTGAAGCTTCATAGTCTTGCCCTTCAATTGGAGTAACACGAATCTTTAAAGGTTTTTCTATGTTAACATAATGATCATATGTTGCAGGGTCTCCAAAAAATAATTGATAATCACGTTTATTGATAGCTGTCTCAAATGCACGAATGTTAGTAAGATAATTAGATCGACTTGTGCCTTGTATCATTCCCATAATTCGAATAGTTCTAAAATCAATTCTACCATCAGAAATATCAAGACCACCATCTTGAAAAGCACGCTTTTGCATTTTAGACCGTACAGTAAAATTATTGTCACGCAATGTAAAGGCATAGCCTAATGAATACTCAAAAGCGTCTTTCACTATCTTCATTCTTTCCATTGTTATTTTTCCCTGTTATATTTCACCACGTACATTTTCAATTATCATGTCTGCCATTTCTTGAAATAATGCGTCTTTGTCTTGTTCGGTCCTGATGTTACCATAGTTACTAAACGTTATATTTATTTCACCTTTTCCAGTTGTTGCACCTTCTGCAAGTCCTGGCACTACTATTTTGGGTATAAGGTCTGGCAGCTTTTCTAATGGTGCTATAACTTCATTTGGTCTAAGCATAGCCGGACCTATAGTATCTTGCCTACCAGCACCTAAAGTTACGCCACCTTCTTGAAAGCCCTGTATGCCAACGGCTGCTTCTGTTGCTGCTGCTGCAAGACCGATACCTAGAACAACATTTGCTACTGCAATATTAAAAGGTGGTGGAATAACCGCTAGTGCAAGGTTATGTGCAGCCCAGGCATTAACAATCGATTCGGCTACCTTTGCAGCTTGCATAATAAGAAAAGCTGCTTTGGATTCTTTACCTAATATTTTTGTAAGATTTTGTGCTGTGGTAGCTGCTAATGTTGCTGCACCTTTTTGTATAGCTATCTTTTTTTCTTCAGACGTTTTAGCAGTTCGTACAGCTTCTTCAGCTCTTACTAATTCACTGTCAGCAAAAGTTTGTTTTATACCATCCCAGGTTAATAAAGCTTCTTCAAATTCGGAAACAGTAGCACCTGTTAAGAATTTCATTGCTTTGTCAACACCGTCTTCGTCCCCTTCGTCATCTTCACCTTCAATGGCTGGCTTTATTTTAAATACATTCTCTTCTTTAGCTGTTCTTAAGGTTGATATTAGATTGTCAAACTTTTCGTTAAGGGCTTCAGTCTCTTCAACTGTTTCTCTTAATCCTTCTTTAGCTGACTCTACAAACAATGTTAAAGGATTAAAGTCTATAACACCAATCTTTTGAAGACCATCAAGCATTAAGCTTAATGGCACTAAAAACTTTTCAATTCTTACGGCTACTGACAATATAGCTGCTTCACCTAAAATTTTAAAACCTTGAAAAGCATTTGTAATAGCTTTCATTCCTTGAACTATAAAAATAGCTACTGTACGTGCCTTTTCACCCACACCACCTGAAGCTTCAGCCCACTCAATTAATTTTTGCTTTGCCTGTGTTGCCATTGGCAAAAATTGTTTACCAAGTGCAGCAAGAAAGTCTTTCTGAAGTGCTTGTGTTTTCTTTGTTACATTAGCATAACTATCTTGAGTGCGGGACATGTCACCGATAGCAGCTTGTGAACCTTTAACAACTAAGTTATATGCTGCTTGTGCTTTGTCGGCTGCGGTTATATCATCCTTTGTCTTTGCTAGTCCAAGATTAAATACTTCCTGTTCTACATTGGCAGCATTCAAGACAACACCATATTTTTTCATAGTTTGGAATTCACCAGTAAGAGCACTCTGAACATCACGCATCACATCTGCTGTTGGTAAATTGTTAAAAGAACCTAAATCTGCTGTTAGTTTAACAATTTCTGAAGAAAGGCCAGCAGCTTCTTTTTTATTCATTCCCATAGGAACAAGCAAATCTTGAACGGCTGCTAAATTTTTTCGTGCTTCTTCTGTGGACATAGCATAACCTTTTCTTAACTCCTGAGTCACCTTGTCCATTTCTTCAGCTTGACTACCAAAAACAGTTACAAATTTTGCTGTAGTTTCTTCAAGGTCTGAAGCTGCCTTGATTGCTTCACCTGATACCTTTTTTAATGCTATACCTGCTGCTACCGCAAACGCACCAACAGCAACTCCAAGGGCTTTAAATTGTGCCTTGTTTGTTTCAGTCCATGATTTTAAACTTGTATTTGTTTCAGCAGAAAACTGCTTTATTTGGAGAGCACCTTTTTTTAAACCGCTTGTAAGACCGCCTATATCACTGACAACATGTGCTACCAAAGAACCTGCATCAATAGCCATTTTAAATTACTCCATCTTTATAGATTTAGATTTGTATGCTGCAATTTCCTTATTGTGCTGCTTTATAAAACCTGGTAAATTTGGCATACCCTTTTTAATCCATTTGTCAATTAAATACCCTGGCAGTCTTTGTACACTAAAAGAATCTTTTCGTTTATTCTTTTCAATGGCATTGTTAAAATTTGAAATTTCTTTTTCAAATTCATGACCTGTCTTCTTTTCTTTGACTTTAAAAAATGAAAATAAAACTTGTCTAATCTTTTTTATTTCTATTTCAGCTCTTGGTATAATTTCTCTATATAAAGAAATTTCTTCAAGGTAATGCAATACTTGTTGCCATGTTAAATTATCTATCTGGTTTGGTGTCCATCCAAATTCAGAAGATAACTGATAAAAAACTTGTGGCCAATCAGTATCTAGGTTTTCGCTATCTCTTTTATTGGCTTTGCTGTTTCCGTTTCTATCGGTAATGCCAATTGGCTTTCGTCTGTGTTTTTTTTTAAATGTGTTTCAAATATTTTCTGTATCACTTCACCGGCTTTTTGAATATTACCAGGTGTATCAAAAATGTCCTCAATGTCTTCTTCTATTACTGAATTGTCACGCTGCCATGCAAGAAGATATACCAGGTTTACAATATTGTCCAAGCTGTCTAAATCAATTTTATCAAACTCAGTTACAGGACATTGAAAAATTTTTTCAGCACGTCTAATAGTTTTAACAAGCATTTTGCTATGGATGATCAAGCCTTCACATATTTTATGCTCTTCAATTCCTAACTCCATTAAACGTTTTGCTTTTTTTTGAGCTTCCTTGTCATTGTCTATTGTCATGATTGTTATTCCCTTTTACGGCTGTTAATGTTTTATATTAGAAATAAGGACCGGCTCAGTATAGACACCAGTCCCTACCATTGTTAAACACCTTCAAGCAACACGCCTACCATGTCACCTTCTGACCGGTCTTCATCTGCAAGACCTTTAAACACAACATCGTACATTGTGATATCAACCTCTTTAAAGGGTACAACCAGCTCAGTAATTGATACAGCGTTATAGAAAATTACTACTACTTTATTACCGTTTGGTCTGGTGTGCTCAAATCGCAATGGTACTTCATTCTGTGTCTTGCTGCCACCAATCGTAAGCGCATCATATGAATTGCCACCAAAGGAAAAACTTGAAGGATCATATGATAATGACGTGAGGCTTGCCTGTATAGCTGTTGTCACACCATAGGCTAATTTTATATTGTCAAGGTTTAGTTCTGCAACTGAAGCCTTAAGCTGAATATTTTCACCTATAATAAATGATTTTACCGCACCTGTCATATTTGAAGGTTTAAATTCAAGCTGCTCACGTGCCATTGTTAATTCTACGTCACCTTTTAAATGACCTACATCAACATTGTTTAAGTACAATACGCCACTTCCAAGCGTTACATTTTCGGTTTCTGCTGCCATTTTATCTACTCCTATGTTTTGTTATTATTGCCTGTTGTAATTATTTAACTCTTGATTTACCATCAAATTTATTTATCTTGCGTCTTCTTTTCTTTTTGCTTTTTAATCTTTTATTTTCAGCCAATCTTTCATTTGCTTCACGATTTACTTTTCTACGTGTATTATTTAAAACTGTTTTAAAAACTTGATCATACATCCTTGCTATCATTCTTATGTCATGGTTTTTTTCTGCAAACTCACGACCATTTTTAGACAGTGTTTCTTGAAGCTTCTTGCTGCCTCTTAGCTTTAAAACCTTTTCAACTATGTCAGCAACATTTCGTTCTATAAAAAGACAATCAACACCATTTTTTAACATTTCACCATGAAAACCTACTTTTGTTGTAAGAACCGGAACACCACACGCCAAAGCTTCCATTGTTATATTCGAACAACCTTCACCTTTAGATGGTAATATTAAACAATCAATTTTATGAAAAAACTTTTCTGGCATATCATCATGTTCAAGCTGGTTATAATCAAAGAGTACCTCATAATGATCAACTTCACCTATCAATCTATCAATTGCTTTAGAATAATAATTCCATCCTTTATATATTTGTCCCGGTCCCCATATATTACCAGCAAAACCAACAGTAAAATTTTCCCTTTGATCTTTCTGGTATGGACTCTTTTCTTTGGGATAAAACAAATCAAGGTCTACGCCATTTGGGATTAAAAAAGTCTTACCATTAACAGTCTTTCCTATTTCATATAACTGATTATTGGTGGCAATCACAGCACCTACTTTGTTAAGTGCTAAATTATGTCTGTCAGCTTTATTCTTGTCATCAATCACCATTCCCCCTATCCTTGCAATTACCTTTTTATAATCACTTTGAATCTGTTTTATTGTATCAAGGTTTTGTAATAATGTTATATCAAAGTATTTCACCAAATCAATAGGAATTCTACATGCTGGTATTCTTTTAATTCGAATAAAATCATAATCCATAACATCCTTCAAGGCTATAAGACCAAAAGACCATGACCATACATAGGAATTTTCAATTGACAAAACAGTGTACTTGTTCTTATTAATTGTCATATCGTACCATATAAATCAAGTTGGTCCAAGCAGCTTTTTATGCTGGTCTGTATATTCTCTTTTTAAAGGTTCAATGCTATTAATTTCATTTTCCATTATTTTTTCAAACATTCTCATACCAGGAAAACACTGTATGATTTTATGTTTTTCCTTAATATCTTTGTAATGGAATTTGTCCCAACAAATAACTATATCATGTTCAGCTATAATGCCTTCAATTATTTCAAGGCGCTTAACCGGATACATTACTGTGTGATCATATTCAGGTAATAACCTTATTAGGTTATGTGTGCGAATCTCATAAGCCCAATTAACAGAATAGCAAAACCATAATATTTTTTTTCGTTTACTCATACTCTTAAATTCCTAATAAAAATCATAAGGTCATATTTAAACCATAATAAACCATGCTTGTCAGGAATTGATTTTTTATATATCTCCATTAATTCATTTGATAAAGTTGGCGAATGATAATGTGTACCGATATCTTCAATTTTTTTTATCCAGTATTTTTTTGGTTGCGGATTTAAATGGTACTTACCTGGTTTATTTGTCGATGTCATAAAGATATATTTAGAAGATAAATTGCATAAATTTTCTATAAACAATTGTACTCTTTGTGGTGGTATATGTTCTGATACCTCTATTGCTAAACTTAAATCACGCATTTTAAAATCTTCTGGTATTTGTCCTGATACATCTATTTGATGTATGTTGTCCATATTTGTTTTTGCTTCATAAAAAGCATTCGGACTCAAATCAAAACCAGTTACCTTTACTTTATGCTTCAATAACTCTTCAATATATATCCCAGTACCACAACCAAAGTCATGAGCACTTTTTATAGATGGTAAATGTTTTAACAGGCTTTCAATAACAATAGATGCATATTCCTTTTTAACTTTGTCCCACTTGTAGGAATCTAAAATACCAGTTTTTGCGTTTTCCATATCATAGCCTTGCATGTTTTACAGTCTTGCGTATTTCACTGTAAAGCGTGACGGTCTAAAGTAAACTTTAAAATTTTCATCATACATAACACTACCGGTCCAAGTCCACTTAAGCATTAGCAATGATAATGTAGGTACTGATATATAAGTACTTAAGTCTGTATTATTTTGTAGTGCATCATACACGCCTTCAAGAACAGCATTAAAATTATCACCATATACAGTTAACAAATATTCTTCTTGTCTTGGCAGCTCATTTATACCACCGTCATTAATAACGGTTTCAGGTCTGTATGTAACTATTGGTAAAGGTGGTTGAACAGGTGGCATAAAAAAATAAATACCATAAGGGTCAGCCACTTTACTTAACAAGCTACGCAAGGTGGTGTCAGCTTTCAACGTTTTATAAATGTGCTCGTCAATTTCATTCATGGCTTATTCTTTCAAGTTTATTCTTTCAATGCTTCTTTTAGCCTAACATTAAATTTATTTTGCATGGCACGTAAAGCAGGATACATAAAAGGCCAAGGAAAACGATCAACCGTCCCAAATTCTAAGATAGGTGCGTATACTACATTTGTAAATACTACTCCTTTTATCTCTTTTACAGTGACCATCAAATCTTGATCAATCGATCTAACAAGTGTACCTGTCTGTGTTTCAAAACGCCCTTTAGTATGTGCGCTATCTCGTTCATGGTTAGCCTTTGCATGGTTAGCTACGTCAATTGTAGTGCGCTCTGTAGCATCTGCTACCTTGTCTATCATCTTATCAGCAGCACGTAAAATATTATTTATTACTTCATTTTCACCTGTTACAAATGCACGTGCCATTAGATTAACTTTCTTTAAATTAACTTTCCTTAACTTATAGTGCCGATGTCTTCAGCTTTAGTTTTATGTACAAATACTGTATTATGACTGTTGTATCTGTTTATATAGTTAACTGTATATGTTCCTGCAAAATCTCCGGTCTTAACAATTAAATCACCACCTGATTCATTTAATGCATCTGTCACACTATCTTTGTGTGCAATTATAAAGAAATCGCTTTTTTGTTCTAAACCAGCTTCAGCCCTTCTTGTATCACCGTTCATGCTTTGCCAGTCACCTGTGAATGTATCTGAACCGCTATAAGCTTTTGTGCCAATTCCAGTATCACCATAAGCAGCATCTAAAGTTTTAACTGTAAACGTTTCACCAAAACCAATATGTGACAATGCGCTTTCAAATTGACTTTTCCAGTTATTAGCAAGTGTCATGGTTTATATCCTTATCCAAACTGTCTTATATTTGGAGCAAACTCCATTATTGAGATGTCAGCATCTTGACCATCAAGTAATTGTTTGCGCAGCATCCTGAGCTCACGTATCATCTGTGACGCATTAAATTTAACATCACCTTCTTGCCAGTCAGCTATTTTAGTAGGGTCAGCAATCAGAATCGCTAACTGAGCATCTATCGCTGTTATCAAAGTGCTTGAAGACATATTTAATCACCACTCCCCTTTTTGTTTATGTTGACTTCTTCTTCAATATGTTTTTCTATAGCTTCAATTGATTGACGCATTAAAGCAATATATTGAGATTGATCTGACAGATGCGCTTTTATAACTTCTTGAGTCTCCATTATAGCTTCAAACTTTTTTTCACCACGTTTTAAATCCTTTTCTACGCCTTTATGCTTTAAGAGACACTGTGCTTCATCTGCTTTCTTATCATCAAGAGTTGTTATCCTAGTATCTCCCCTTCTAATAATATAGCCTATTAAAAAAAGAATAAAAGCATTTGATAAAAGACTTGTTAATATATCAGGACTAAAAGTTATTGATGACATGATTTTTTGTACTCCATTTAATATCCAGTCATCCATGACAAAACTTTTTAATCATCTTCTATTTTTACAGTTGTATCTTTAAGCATTACAAGTACTGCTGTAACAAATGATTCTAAAAGATTTGGTCTACCTGAATTATCAACTCTAATTGTAATTTTATTTCCATCCTTATCTTCAGCTACATATTCAACTGTACTATCAGACTTGCTTGAAACTTTATATTTTAGACCATTTGGTTTTTCAATAGTTGTAGGAATGTTGAACCATCCACAACCATTAATGAACAGGCAAAGAATAAACCATTAATGAACAGGCAAAGAATAAAGATTATAATTGTCTTGCTTGTCATTGGCTTATTTGTCATTACCTTATTTACCATTTACTTTCTATCTTAACCTTTATAATATTACCTGCTTCATTTTTAGTCTTCCAATAAGCAGGACCACCAAAAAAATTGACAGATAAAAAATACCATAACGCCCTTAACTTTCTAAATAGTTTTAATGGACCGCCATTTCCGTCAATTATTCTTATTGTATTATAAAAGAAAACTCTGTCTGATATTATTTTATCCTCTGAGTTATCACCTACATGATACATATAGTCATGAATGTTACAAGCTTCTTTAATCGATAAACCATATATAGAGTCCGGAACAAAATCAAATTTAGCACCAGCAGCTCCACAACCATTGACAATGTGTGCTAGTCTTCCGGGGTTTTTAGTATAGTCCTTCACATATTCAGTAGGTGCAAAAAGATCAACGTTAAAGGTTTTAATTTCTTTCTTTAATATTTTTCCTTTGAAATTTTCCATTTAAATTTATACTCGTTAATTTTTCTTTAAAATAACTTTACTTGCTTCAGGTGTTATTGCAATTATTTCAGAATCAATTACAGCAACCTCTTCTTGTAGTATTGATATTTGAAATTGAAGGATAGCAATTTTATTTAATCTTATTTCCCTTTTAACTTTTAAAGATTCAATACTTGTCGTTTCCTTGCTTTCAATTGTATCTGTTTTTTCGACCATAACTTTATCAATATGATCAACTGTATTGTCAGCAGTAACGGCTTTATATTCGGCTGCAATAGCTCCCATCGCAAAAATACAAACAATTATTAAATAAAAAATGTTCTTCATAATAGAATCTCTCCTTGTTAATTCTGTTGCCTCCACCTGGCAGTTGTTGAATCGTAAATTAAAGTGCAGCTCGCATCTTGTGCCATAGTAAAATCTCCCCCAGTTGTAGTGATGATTCTATTGGCTGCTGTTGAGTTAGCATCTTGATCCTTGAGAACTGGTGAATTAGCACTAATATTAACCAGATAAATTATAGCTCCATCTTCTTCAGCTACAATACCTGTTATATTATGATTGCCATCAGCATCCAGTCTTATATGGGAAGTAAACGTTGATAGATCCCAGTTATTTGTATTGGCTGCAAGTTGTGTAGGATTAGACCAGACAACATTAATTTTTCCGACATGACTCACTCCCCACTTTTGGACATTATCAATGTCACACCTGATAAAATTATGTTCACCTGAACCTAGATTAGTCTCAGTTCTGTTGACATAAAGATCTGCACTTCCTGCTGTTCCAGTTTGATCATAATCTGCTGTTATAGATACAAATCTACTAAGACCAGAACTATTAACAACATGTGCTCCTGAAGCTCTTGAAAAAGAAAAAATTGCACCACCACCGTCAACGTTTTGAAGAAAAGTCGCTACTGGCGCACTTATAGTATATGAATAATTGCCCTCAAAGCCAATCGCAGTATAGTGGCCCAAATAAGCACCTGTGTTGTCTGAGATAGTTATAATAGGAATAGTTGCAGCTTCTAGACCTGCATCAATGTCAATTAAAGATGCAGGCAAAATAGTTAATCTATAATCAGTAGCATCAAGACCTATTCTTAATTGGCTTGTATCTGTTATGCCTTCAGCATCAGATTGTTTAATAATAGAATATGTCGCAGGTGTAGTGCTGTCATAAATATTAAAAGTATCTCTTAGCTCTAAAGTATCAGTGTCAGCATCATATACTAAATTAGCATCTCCGGTTATAACATTATCTGAATTGAAAAGTAATTCAGTGTCATTTGATGTTGTGGAAATATCAACGTCTGCTACATCAGTACTATAAATAGGTGGACCAGCAAAAGAAATACCAATAAGCAGAAAAAATGTTAATATCAATAAAAATATTTTTTTCATTTTAATAATTTCCTTTTTAATAATTTCCTTTATTTATTGATTCCTTTTATTGGTTTTAATTCGGATATAAAGCAAATAGCAAATAAACAGTACCAGTACAATTAGCATTTGTTACATTAGCCCATGTGATTGTAAGATCATCATAAATAGGTTGTGGACTCCCTGGTGCTGTTACATATTCGGCTGCTGTAGCACTTCTGTTTGCCAGCTTACCGCCCATTATATCAACTGATTCTGTATCGATTATTGTTATGTCATAATTAGCTGCTGGTGCTGTAGTGCCTGGTATAGTGCGAACTGCATAAAGGTAATAACCTTGACCGGTTAAGCTGTCCATAATCTCAGAGCATGACATTGAACCTGTACAGCTTGTCGAAGTTCTAAAAACAAAATTTGCTTTAGTGCCACCTGCTGCTGCTGTCCAAGTGACCTTGACAACCAGTGTGCCTTTATTTCTTGATGTTCCTAAAAGTTCAGTTGTAACAACTTCACCGTCAGCACCAAACGCACTATTATATGGTACGATACAAAATACCATAATAAGAAAAGCTAAAATGATTTGGATTGTTTTTTTAAGAAAATTCATTTTGAGTTCATCCTTTTGAGTTCATCCTTTGGTTTAACTATCCTCTTGATTATTCTTATAAAAAAAAGGGACAAGGAACAATCGGTTTATTCTGACTATTCCGTTATCCCCTTTTCTGCTTAACGTTATGGGTACGGCTTAAGAAGCACCAGTTGATTTTACAACATTTGTAAAATCAGTAGCAGCTACCTGTGTATAATGACGTACTTTATATGAAGCGAAAATGTCACGCTCAAAACCGTCCTGATTGTCCTGCATGTTCTTTACCATTACCTGAAGCGGATATACGACTTTTTCAACAAACTGCTTCTTAAAGTCTCCCCAGTACCAGGCAGTTGAACTTACTTTATCCAGCCATGTTGAATCAATAACTTCAACAGCATTCGCAAAAGGATTCATTTCTTCATTACTGCCACCAACAAGCTGTGTGTTCAGAATGAGTCGTTTTGCAAGAGTTTTCAAAGCTCTTGGAACAAGTATGACATTTGCTTCAATATCCAAAGCATCACCGTTTTCAGCTTCCATAAGTCCAAGAAGTTTGTCGGCTGCGTCTATATCATCCCAGGCAGCAAGGGCATTTGTCACCTGGTTTGAATGCCTGTGCGGAGCTGTGGTTGATGTACTGTAAAGAGCTACACGAGTTGCAGCAGGATACCAGGCATAATAATTGTCACCCTGGTATGTTGCATCCTGAATAGTAAGCATACCACGCTTTTCACGGTCCTGCGCAGCACGTTCACCGAATTGAGAAGCCTGCATTAGGGCAATCCCGGTCTGATCAAATGTTACCATTTCTTCAGTGATATCAAGAATAGCACCACGTTTTTCACCGACCACCTGTACATACTTTTCCTTGATATCCCCTGAATGATCATAAGGCTGACCAGGCCGAATCGGTTTCAAATCACCTTCAGTGTACATTCCCGGTACACGGTCAACCTCAAGGTTTGAATCAAAAGGTGTTACCAGTTTATCGAGCTTCTTTGATGCAAGTGTATAAGCATCCATTACCTTTTTGCTTATAAGTGTACCTGTGGTTACTGGAAAGGTTGAAGGTCCAACGGCTTCATAGATTTCTTTAAGACTGAAATCTTCAGGTCTCAACTGTGGCTGACCATCGTTGACATCTGCTACACCTTCAACAAGGTCACGGATTTTATTGTTGAAATAATTTGCACCTGATGCCGGTCCATGTTCATTTACACAGCTTTCAAAAATGTCCCGTATACTGTGCTGATTTCCATTTTTATCAAACATTTTATAAACTCCTTATTTTTAGTTATATGCTATTTAACATCAATCGCTTCTTAATCTTGATAACTATTGAGTTAATAACTCTTAAGTTACAAGACCGCCAAACTGTGCAGGCTGCATAAATACAACTTTGCAATACCGGACAACACCACTTGCCACTGCTGCACGTGCTTCAACTGCCATTGCGATACCTTCCTTATCTTCTGTCACAAGTCCAAGCTGCTTGCGTGCAGTAACTTCAAAACGATCACCGACCGTAATGTCAGAAGCATAATCAGCATTATCCACCAGATATTCATATACAGCATCATTTGAAACAAGGGCACACGCAATTTTAGGCCGTGTATCAGCAGCAGCAGACGCAGCAGCAACATGCTCTTCAAGTGCAACAAGCACAGGTGCATCAAGGCGTGCATCACATATATCAATTGCGCCCCAGACACCTGAAGACAAAGCAGCTTTCAGCATATCACCCTGTTCAACCGCTGTAGCAAAAGGCATAGTTACATCAATAATAACCGGCTTTCCGGTTCTAAAAGAATTTCGATTTACCATTTTATTTACTCCTATTATTTATGGTTTTTGGTTAAGTAAAAATTTTAATAAATATTTATATCGTACTATATAAAAGCTTTAACCCATACAAAAGCTTTAACGGTTAACGCCTTCTTAAGGCATTCACAAAAGTTTTGTCATCATTGATATCAATGGTGTCATTGCCTTTGTTTTCATTCAGGTTTGTAATCTCAGTCTGATGACTGCCCATGTTCCGCACGCCTTTATTTCCTGCAATAGCTTTCCGGTCAGCAAGCAAACTTTTAATCTGCTCCTCAACCGTAATAACCTTATCACCATCTTTGGCTTCTTCAACCTGCATCAGCTGGCTTTTGAAAAGATCTGTGATTACTTCTTTTGGCAATTTGACTTCATCAATCAGCCGGTTAACAAGTTCTGTCTTTTCTGACATGTTTGCTTTGGCTTCAAAGACATCCACTTTGCCTTTCAGCTTATCGTTTTCAGTCTTTAAGGTATCACGCTCTTCAGTCAAGGTTTTGATTTCGTCATCACGTGACACTGCGCCTTCATCCTGAAACATAGAAACAATATCAGGCCGTCTTAACTTCATTTCATTGATTTCAATGTCTTTATAATTCATTGTTTTCGATCTCCTATTATTATTGTTATTATCGCTATTGTCATCAAGTAAACTGTCTTCAAATATGTTCATAGTTGTAGCAGGGTCACGCACCATATCAATACTTGGCTTGTGTCCCCACTTTGTTCTAGGCAAGATTTCTTCAATAACTTCAACACCACTTTCTATCCGTCCACGTCCAGCAGCATGTATTGAATTGCCTGCTACGTCCGGAGCTGTCATAGCAATTGACATTATCTTACGAGATTCAGCACAATCAAAGCAATGTAAGTCGGCCTTCACTTTATTACCAACATCTCTTAAACCTTTATATGCACCATACATACCATTAATACCACGACCGTCTATACTTCTTGATCTCTTCTTATCATGGTTAATATAAGCTGGTGCACCTTCAAATACTGAAATTGCACTCTTTAGCGCATTGTCTGTATATCTGCGCCTTACCTTCCCTGCTGTATCATATGACACTTTTGATAATACAACAACATCACGGATAATCATGTTTTCAGGGTCCACCTTAGATTCAGAAAGATTTGTCAGTATATTAAAATTGGCTTCACTGTCTATGCCGTCTTCAAAGATGTCTTTTAAGCCATTGCTACTTTCTTCCAGGTGAATAGATTTTGATTCCTTAATATCTTTATCAGCACCTTTGCCCTTGTCATCTTTGGTATCCTTGGCTTTTTTCTCTGTAGGATTATCACCTTCAGCCGGTTCAAAGAGGATTATCTTAATGTTATTTTCTGACAGCCATGATTTAGCTTGCTGTATTGTAAATTTAGCTTTAGGAAATCTGTAAGATTGCGGTTTGCTATCACCTGCTGTATCAGTTTTTAATTTACCACCATAAATCATGATACCGTTTGGCAGCTTTTTCAATACTACAATCTTATCAAAGGACTCAGGACTTTTTGTCCTGGCTGCATGAAAGTTCGGTAAAGGCATATCTTTACATTCCTTTGTCGGTTTTACTGTTAACTTTACTGTTGTTCACATGTGAAGTGAAAAAGAATCGGCAATGGTTGACAAGGCCACTACCGACTCTCTTTCTGTCCGGGCACGGACTGCCGTTAGCTGAATGGAGGTTAACGGCTAAAACAAATGAAGAAAGAACAGATGATGATTGAAAGAAAAAAGGATTTAGATACATGTCTCACACAGCAAGGGTTTAAATATAAAAAAATTTAAATGTAAAAAATTTACACATATTATCATAATTTTAAAGACATATATCTTATCATGTCAAGTAAAAAACGTATACTACATGTTGTGGCTTAAGAATACTTAACTACCATATATAGGCTTAAAGACTTAAAATAATACAATATGCTTGACTTTTTCATGATATTTTACTAGGCAGCTTTTTTATCTGATTTTTTCTTCTTTGATCTCTTTTTCTCTCGTTCTAACTTTAATTGCTCTTTATTAAATTCAATTCTTGACTGTGCTGGTTTAAGCTTATCAGATGGTGTTTCGTCTGTTACTATTTCAGCATAGCATAAACAATTAGGATGGTATGGTATGTCTATACCTTCTTTCTTTTTAAAAAACTTACCATTAACACTTAAATCATATGGTGCAGGATTAGTTGATTGTACACGGGATATCCAGCCCTTTATCCACTTCTTTGACATACTGTATTGTACTGTACCTTCATTATAAGCCCGTGCATATTCTGTCCTGGCTGTTCTTAATGCATTCTTGTATGCTGATTTATATATGCCCCTGCCTGGTGTATACTCTTTCATTGCCTGTGACGGTACAAGCTTAGTGCCTTTTCTTATGCGTCTAAAACGTTTGTCTGGTTCGATTAAGAATTGTCTGATATCACGTGAAAGCTTTTGTGGAGAATCTCCTAATATGACACCACGAGTAACCGCCGACCGTATAGCCTTTTCAGCATTATATGTTAAATCCCATACTTTACTTGATAACGTTTGTCCTGTAGGTGAAAACTTTATATAAGCCTTTAACGCATTAGCATGTAGCTTTGCCCACTGTGATTCTTGTGCTGTTTGAATGACAGGATTATACTTTCTTATATTACCGTTCTTGTCAAAGAAAGATGTACCTACCTGTACTTTTTTACCTGGTACATTACCATCAAGAATACGTATTTGTGATTCTATTCCTAAGTCTATAGACTGATTAACACCGGTAAGCATCTTTGAATTAAGCTTAGTTCTAAGTGTTCTGATTTCTGTTGTTACATCTGTATACAGCTTGCCTAATCGTGCAGGTGGTATTTTACCTTCTTTAACCTGTGCATTGATACGCTTTGCTATTTCATCTGCTGATTGATCAAAGATAAGGTAGATATCGGTTAACTGTTGTTCAGTCCACTTATCAAAGTTTTTCCTGGCTTTCTTTGTAG
>JANQEB010000114.1 GCA_028278605.1 Candidatus Gastranaerophilales bacterium | reverse complement strand
TGGAAGAAATTAATGATAATGCCCAGAAAGTAAGTGATCTTCTTGATGAGGTATCAGCTGCAAGCCAGGAGCAGTCCCAGGGAATTGAGCAGATCAACAGGGCAATAACCCAGATGGAGCAGGTTGTCCAGGAAACTGCCGCAACAGCGGAGGAAAGTTCAGCAGCCTCAGAAGAGCTGACTGCCCAGGCAGAATCAATGAAAGAAGTTGTAAAGCTGCTTACAGCTATGGTTAAAGGGGTAAAATCCATTAACGCAGATACAAGCGCTTCTTTAATAACCGGGAAAAAACACAGTCCCAGGCAATTAACAGCACGTAAGCCTGTTGGCAGTACAAGCAGAAATACAAAAATAGTAAACCCGGAGGAAGTGATTCCCCTTGAGGATGACCTTTCTGTTTTTTAAGAATAAATTAATGCTTCCGGGGCTGTAAGACAGCCCCGGAAGGCAATCACAAGCAAGAGACAGGATAAGCCCGGGACAAACCGGCTAAATATCACTAAAAATAACGGGCCGAGAAAAAATAGAACAAGAAAATGATACAATAGCAAGAATTATAAGGTATCATAATTCCTCTACAAAGGAAATGAATTAATGGAAAAATCAAATAAACTTACCCCTGAACAATTCGAAAAATTTCGCGCTCTGGTTAAAGAAAGACTTGGAATACACCTTAGTGCAGCTAAAAAAGAAATGGTGCAGTCAAAGGTTTCCAGGCTCATGCGTGAAAATAACATTGTATGCTTTGATGAATATTTTAATGTGGTACAGTGCGATAAAGGCAAAGTGTGGTCTTCTTTTGTTGACCATATAACAATTCATAAAACAAATTTTTTCAGGGAAGACAACCATTTTAACTTTATCAGGGAAAAAATCGGGGACATAATCGCTAATAACCCTGGAATTTCAGATACAAGACAGATAAAAGTGTGGAGTTCCGCCTGCTCAACCGGTGATGAAGCTTATACCCTTGCTATGGTGCTTAAAGAATATATACCGCCTGAAATAGATATAAAAATCCTGGCAACAGACGTAAGCTCGCTGGTTATACAGGAAGCCCAAAACGCAGAATACGTCCTTGACAGTGAAGATGCTATAAATCCCTATTTTCTAAGTAAATATTTTAAGAAAATAGGCAATATTTATAAAATTCCCGATGAAATCAAAAACCTGGTTACATTCAGGACCTTCAACCTGATGAATCCATTTCCGTTTAAAAACAGGTTTGACATTATATTTTGCAGAAATGTGATGATTTATTTTGATAACCCGACCCAGGAAGAACTTATAAAGAAATTTTATCATATACTTACTCCCGGAGGGCTTCTGTTCATAGGGCATTCCGAGAGCCTGACCCAAAAACAATATAAATTTAAATATGTTCAACCTACAATTTATACTAGAAGCGAATAAACAAAAACGGTAATTTTTATATGGTCCCGGATTTATTTAATAATGACTGCCTGAGTTCTGATGATAAAGGAAAATACTTTGTGCAGCCCGGCTATATTTTTGTAAGCAAGGAACCTTATTTGCTTTCAACAGTATTGGGTTCCTGTATTTCTGTCTGCATCTGGGACCCTGCCCAGGGTTTTGGGGGAATGAACCATTATATCCATGCCAGGCCTTTTAATAAAGAGAGAACAGCACATTACGGAACAGTTTCAATTCCTCATTTAATAAGGACAATGATAAAATCAGGTTCAAAACAGGCAAGCTTAAAAGCCCATATTGTAGGCGGGGCTCAAAATCCCAGGATGGGCAGCGCTATAATAGGCCAACAAAATATTCAGGTAGCTGAAACCCTGCTAAGGGAATATTTTATAGATATAGTAACCTTTGATACAGGAGGTCAGCTTGGCCGAAAAGTTGTTTTTGACACCGAATCCGGCGAGATAGCGGTGTATAAGGTTAATAAGCTGAGAGAAGAAGACTGGTATGCCGATAAAAGTACTAATCGTAGATGATTCTGCAATGGTCAGAAAAATTTTTACCCAGGAACTTGCAAAAGACCCTGAAATTGAAGTTGTGGGCTCTGCTCCCGACCCGTTTATAGGAAGGGACAAGATAGTAGAGTTAAAACCTGATGTGCTCATTCTTGATATTGAAATGCCAAAAATGGACGGGTTGACCTTCCTTGAAAAACTGATGAAACATCATCCAATGCCGGTAATTATAGTAAGCTCCCTTGCCCAGAAGGGTTGCGACGTGGCTTTCAAGGCGCTTGAGCTTGGGGCTGCCGAAGTTATGGGCAAACCCGGGGCTTCATATTCCGTAGGGGATATGAGTGAGCAGCTTATAGAAAAAATTAAAGCCGTAGCAAAGGTTAATGTTAAAAAATTAACCTATAAAAGCAGTTTTTCTTCTGCTAATGCCCAGCCTGTAAAAAGTACGGCTATGTTTAAAACCACAAATAAAATTATAGCTATTGGCGCTTCCACGGGAGGTACCGAGGCCCTAAAAAATGTTCTTACGGCATTACCCGGAACAATGCCCCCAATTTTGATTGTCCAGCATATGCCGCAGTATTTTACCAAATCATTTGCGGACAGGCTAAACACTTTATGCGAGCTGGAAATTAAAGAAGCGGAAAATAATGAACCTGCAACGCCGGGTAAAGTGCTTATTGCGCCCGGTAATAAGCATATGACAATGAACAGGAGCGGCGCAAATTATTACGTGGAAATAAAAGACGGCCCGCTTGTGTATCATCAGAGGCCTGCTGTTGAAGTGCTGTTTCAGTCAGTCGCAAAATACGCAGGCAGAAATGCCGTGGGCGTAATGCTTACCGGCATGGGGAAAGACGGCGCCAGCGGTCTTTTGGACATGAAAAACGCCGGGGCATATACAATAGCCCAAGATGAAGCCAGTTGTGTTGTCTTTGGAATGCCCAAAGAGGCAATTATGCTTGATGCGGTAATGAAAATTGAGCCCCTGTCTCGAATTCCTCACTCACTGGTAGAACTGGCAAATTCATAAAGTGGTAGTGGTCGATTAATGACTGATAAGAGTTTTTCCTTGGCGTCATTGCGAACCGTGGATCATTGAATACAAGCTTAAAGTAGCCTTCCGAAGCAATCTTTATGCTTGCTATACTGCTATTAAGATTGCTTGCGAAAATGCGGACAGCACCGCCTGCTTCGCTTCGGAAGAGAATTATCAGCTTATGTAAGACGTTTTTCGCCTCGCAATGATGTTGTTCGTCAGTTACAATATTACCACTACCAACTATTTTAACATTTCTTAAAAATTTAAAAATCGCAATATTTTTCAGGGAAATTTGAAGGCTCCACCTGTATTGTCAGGTGATTTATATTGAATTTTTTCCTTAAAAGCTTATCTGCCTTAAATAAAACTTCCCGGCTATCAGGGTGGTCGCTTACCACATGAACACTCAGGGCGATTCTTTGCTGGGAAATGCTCCATACATGCAGTTCATGCACTTTTATGACCTCTTCCAGTTCCAGCAGGGCTTCCTGGATTTTATCAATATCAAGGTGTTTTGGTGTACCTTCCAGCAGGATATTACAGGACTCCTTGATAAGCCGGTATGCGCTGTAAGTAATTAATAGAGCAATTATAAAGCTGATTATAAGGTCAGCCGGGTAGAATTTATAAAAATAAATTATGCTTCCGGCAATTATCGTGCCTATAGAACCTAATGTATCGCCGATAATATGTAAAAATGCGCCTTTCACGTTTAAACTTTGCTTAACTGAGGAATTTAGAATCAATAAGCCGGTCAGGTTTATGAGCAAACCTCCTGCCGCAATTGCTATCATGAGCGGAGCCTCCACTTCCGGGGGATAAAGCGCTCTTTTGATTCCCTCAAGGACAATATAAACAGCCACACCAACCAGCAGCAAACCGTTAATCAGCGCGACTATTATTTCCATGCGGTAATATCCGTATGTCCTGTGGTTTGTAGCGGGTTTTACCGTAATGAACGTGGCCAGGAAAGACATAGTAAGCGCGGCAAAGTCTCCCAGCATATGTCCTGCGTCAGCCAGAAGCGCAAGGCTGTTTGTCAGAAGTCCGCCTATGATTTCCGCGATCATATACGTAACAGTCAAAAACAGGACCAGCCCAAGCTTTTTTCTTATTTTGATATTCTCGCTAAATAGTTTACTTTGCTTGTTATCAGGCAACTTTGCTTAACCTTAAAACTCAGGATTCACTTATGAACCTCATTATATTACATGCCGGGCTGGTCATGTCAGGAAAAATTATTGCGGGAACCTTATTTTCCCTGTAATCCTTTATAGGCTGCCAGTAATCTTTCAGCAGGACCTGGAAATTGCCGCACATACTAAAGTTTAGTCCTGATAACACCTCTGTCATATGCCTGGCAGCTTGATGATAGTCTTTTACTCCTACATATATCCCGGCAAAAGCGTTTTCCTGATGAATTGCGCTTATTGCAAAGTTTACAATATCTTCATAATATTGCATATATGCCATCGAAACAGTAATATCCACCCAAAAATGCCTGTTATTAAACGTAAAGACAGATAAAAGCCCTTCTATGGAATTTTTTTCAGGGTTATCCAGAACATATTTGCAGGACCTGTAACCTTTTAAATAGTCTATGAGCTTACTTTTACGGTCAAATTTAAAGTCCTCAACTGTTTTTGCCAGGGAAGCCCTCAAGTGAGGGAGTATAGATTCCGCGTCAAGCTCGATAAGCTTTCCGGCATCTGATATTTCTGCCCTTCTAAACAGGCTATGCCCTACATTGATTTCCCGGCTGGCCGCAGGGTTATATTCCCACACGTTTATTTTTGAGTAATGCCTGAAAGCGCAGGCATTTTTAAACAGTGCAATTGCCTCCGGATAGTTTTCATCTATCACAGTAATGAATATTTCCACGCCAGCCCCGCCGTATTTGTTTACAACGTAGTCAATAAGCTGTTTTCCTATGTCATAAGCATTCATTCCCAGTATCAGGCGGTTAATTTTCCAGCGGTTTCTGCTATGGCCGTCAGGAATTAAAGTTATAAGCCCGAGCGGTTCGTTATCTTCCACAGCAACGTAGCATTCCTGGAGAAACTTCATATGAACCGGTAAAAAGTTGTGAACAATATTAAACGGGAAATGAATAAAGTTTTTATCCCCAATCATATCCGGGGACATACCTGGAGAAACATATTCGATCATTTTCACGATCTTTTTTATATCAGATGGGCGTAAAGGTATAATTTTTATCATAGAAAACTATCTTTGGTTACACATAAAATCCCAATTATATTTTAAAATATTTTAAAAATATTATCACCTTTTTGTAAAAACAGAGTTGGACAGGCTTATTTTGTGAGAATATAGTAAGGAAAAGTAGATGATCAAAAGGTGAAAAGCATGCTTGATTATGAACAGGCCGGGGTTAGCATTAAAAAAGCGGACGCCCTTACAGAAATAATTAAACAGGATGTAAAAAGCGATAATATAGGTATGTTTGCCGGGCTTTATGAGAACCCGGCATTCCCTGAGCACTATCTTGCTGCCTGTACAGACGGGGTTGGGACTAAAATTATCCCGCTGCTTGACCATAACAAGATTGAAACAGCTGCTATTGACCTTATAGCTATGAACTTAAACGATATGATTTGTACAGGTGCAAGACCATTATTCTTTTTGGACTATTTTGCCACACATAAGCTTGATGTTGAAATAACTTCCAGGTTTATAAAAGCCCTAAGGCAAGAGCTGGCTAAATTTAACTGCACGCTGCTCGGCGGGGAAACAGCCGAGCTTGGCGACCTTGTAACAGAAGGGCATTTTGATGTGGGAGGATTTGCGGTTGGAATTGTTAAAAAAGATAAGCTCCTGACCAGGCAAAATGTAAGGGAAAATGACGTTATCATCGGCTTAAAGTCCAGCGGGCCTCATTCTAACGGGTATACTTTAATCAGGAAACTTCATGAAAAAAGGCTTTTATCTGATGAAGAATTTGTTCAAGCCCTTGAACCGACTTATTTATACGTAAATGAAATTCTTGAGCTTTGTGATAAGGAGCTTATAAAGGTTTGCGCAAATATAACCGGCGGTGGAATTGCTGATAACCTTAACCGGGTGGTTCCGGAGGGGCTGTGCGCAAAAATTAACAAAGCTCAAATTCCTACCCAACCTCTATTTAACAAACTTCTTGAGCTGGTAGGTGCAGAAGAAGCTTATAATACATTTAACATGGGCGTTGGAATGTGCCTGATAACTTCTGAAGACAAATCAGATGAAGTTATGGATATATGTAAAAAATATAGCCCGTTTGTTTTTGGCAAAATCAGTTAATTAACTCAAATGACGAGTTCAAAATTTGGTAGTGGTTAAATTCTTAGTGATAAATTGTAATGTATGATAAAAAGGTGTGTTACAAGGTCGTGCCAGTAATCTGACTTTGAAAAAGCAAGTGTT
>JANQEB010000102.1 GCA_028278605.1 Candidatus Gastranaerophilales bacterium | reverse complement strand
TCTGGTTGTTGAGTAAATGGCTATCATTGAATCCCTGCATTCATTCAGTAATTTAATCTGTTCTTTTGTATTCATTTTTTTGCTCCTTTAAGAAATATTAACCTTTTAGTTCTCCATGCTGTACTATAGTACAGCATGGAGAACTAAAATACAAGATCCTAAAATTAATACTATGATCTTAATTATGATAAAAAATAATCTTTCAAGGTTGATGGGTGAAAAAAGAATGAAAACAGGCGAGTTACAAAGAATTAGCGGACTCTCCAAAGGTACAATTATTCAAATTTACTATAACCGAACTACACAAATAAGCTTTGATACTCTGAATAAATTATGCTATGCGCTTGAATGCACAGCACATGATATTTTTGAATATGTTCCGGATTAAAATTCTCAAAAATATCATTGTTTCCCGAAACTGTGTTGATAACCCTCAAATTGTCATTGCGAGGGCTCAATGACAATTTGTGAGCCCGTGGCAATCTGTGAATATAACATTATGGGCTTGCAGCCCATTTAGACAGATTACCACGTCGGGCATAATAATGTTTATATAAAATACCCATGCTTATTTGCCTGCCTTCCTCGTAATGACACTTCGAGAGCTATAAACAGATATTGGGACACTTCCCAAAATTTCAAATATTTCAGAAGATGGGCTTTAATACAGCCTGGAATACTCGATAAACTTTCTTATATCCCTATTCCAGCCCGACTCCCAGTTCTGAATTACAATGTCAGCAGGGGTCTTACCCTCTGAAACCAGTTCCTTGATTTTTGCCAGGTAAATTGTTTCATCATACTCAGGGGTTTGGGTTTTCAAAGAAAATTCAGCTATGGAAATTAACTCTGCGGCAATTTCTGCTAATTTATATTTCTTAAACTTTGTATCAAGACCTTTTGCAGGAACCTCGTTTCTTAAGATGTTTAATTCTTCCCAGCTTAGCTCTTTAATAATCTCTTCTGCCTGCTCAAGCGCGCCTTCATGGTACATAACCCCCTTGATGAACGCAGGAAAAGCTAAAGTAAGGTCAATTCTCTGCGAATCGCAGTTTCTTATCTCAAGAAAATTTTTCATTCTTATTTCAGGGAAAAACGTTGTCATATGTAAGAACCAATCATCCATAGTTGCTCTATAGCTTCTATGGGAGCCGTTTAAGTATTCCCTGAAGGTCATGCCTGTCGTGTTAACTAACTGGTTTTCCCTTTGCAGGAACAACATCGGCACATCAAGCAGGACTTCCACGTACCGGGCAAAACTAAAATTGCCGTCAATAATCTTTTTGCTGATCAGCCCGCACCTGTCATTATCTGTATTAAGCCATGCATATGCCCTGAAGGACTTATAACCTGTTAATTTCCCGCCCCTGATAGGGGAATTTGCAAACATTGCAGTTATAACAGGAGAAATACCAAGCGCTACCCGTAGTTTTCTCATAGCATCATCTTCTGAGTGGAAGTCTATTGAGGTTTGAATCCCTGCGGTTTCTTTCATCATAACTCTTCCGCAGCTTCCTTTTGTGGGAAGGTAGTTCCACATGATGTTATAACGTTCTTTTGGGAGCAGTTCCATTGCATCATAGGTTGATAACGGATGAGCCCCGCTTCCTATCCATGCCACACCGAGTTCCTGGGCTATTTTACCTGTCCTTGTATTGAACCTTAAGAAAGCATCTTCAATATCCTTGAGGTTTTTAAGCGGATGTGTGCTGTATTCAAACTGGCTTCCGGGCTCAAGGGATACCTGGCCTTTTGGCCCGGTAAGCCCAAGAACGTTCTGGCCTTCCTTAACTTCATTGTAATCATCCAATAATTTAAGGCGTTTTAAAAACTCTAAAGCGCCTGTTTCCCCGAAGTAGCCGATTGACCGGGAATTTTTAATGTTTACGCCGAGTTTTTCAAACTCAACACCAAGCTTGAATTCTGAGCGGTCTTTAAAGCTTTCGAGAAAATACTTAACCAGTTGGGATTTGTCTGTTATATAATCACTTTTGTCCAGAATCTGTTCCATCTGTCAAAACCTCATGGTCATTTTCTAAGCATTAAAAGTAATTTAGCAGTAAAATTTATCAAGTAGCAGTTATAGTTTCAACTTGTAAATGAATACCTTCGACGTTAATTATAAAAATACATTTTAACATCTACACGTATTTATACAAATCCGTAATTCATCTTATTAAATATAAACCCCCGGGGAGAAAAAAAATTGCGCTATATTGAAAGGGCAAAAAAGTTCAGGACAAAAAAAAGACTGGGGCAAAACTTCCTGGTTGACGAAGCTATGATTGATAAAATCATTGACACAGCCGGCTTATCCCCTGATGAAACTGTTATAGAGATCGGTGCCGGGCTCGGGTTTGTAACAGAAAAACTTGCCCGGAGTGTTAAAAAAGTTATAGCAATAGAACTTGATGATGATGCGGTTTTTGAGCTGGACAAGCTTCCTTTTTCCAACATAGAAGTGGTTCAACAGGATATTTTAAAAACCCGATTCTCTGAGTTGGTTGACACGCCCGTAAAAGTGATAGCTAATATCCCTTACTACATAACAAGCCCTATTTTAGCGCATCTTATCGGGGAAATTGACCAGCTTCAATGGAAAAACAGGGAATTAATAAGCGAAATTATTCTCATGGTTCAATTAGAGGTCGCAAGAAGGGTCATAGCTGATGAAAAGAGCCCCTCTAAAGAATATGGGCTTCTTTCAATAATGGTAAATTACTGGTGCGAAACGGAATTTATCTGTAAAGTGCCTGCGAGCAGCTTTTTTCCGGCTCCAAAAGTTGATTCCGCTATAATTAAGCTGAACATTAGGCAAAAGCCAGCTATTAAACTCCATAATCCAGGGCTTTTCAGGGAAATTACCCGGGCAGCGTTTGGGATGAGAAGAAAAACAATTAAAAATGCGCTTGTTAATAAGGGTTTTGAAAAGGATAAAGTGGTTTTTGCGCTGGAAAACGCGGGCATAGACCCAAAACAGCGTGGAGAAACTCTTTCAATTGAAGATTTTAAGAAGCTTTCGGATTATTCAGGTTTTTAAAAACCTGAATATTTTACATGCTTTTTTCTTCTCTGGAAGATACTATGATGTCATAAAAAACCATTGCTATCAGGGAAAATATAGCAAATCCAATACAAAACACAGAAATTAATCCAAATGTATCCATAACTACTCCCTTAGCCTTTTTATGTAATCTCTAATAAAATATGGACAGCCTCTTTTTTATCTGTCTAATCAACCTGAGTCGCCAATTAATTTTTATGGAATTTCTAAAAATCCCCACCACTCCCACCCTTAGTGGAATGTAAAGGGCTTCGCCCTTTACGAATCCTGATAGATTTTTAGAAATTCC
>JANQEB010000101.1 GCA_028278605.1 Candidatus Gastranaerophilales bacterium | reverse complement strand
GGAATTTCTAAAAATCTATCAGGATTCGTAAAGGGCGAAGCCCTTTACATTCCACTAAGGGTGGGAGTGGTGGGGATTTTTAGAAATTCCATAAAAATTTAAGGCGACTCAGGTTAAATATTAAGAATCTGTTCAAAAAGATGAGTGTAAAAATTTTATAAGTTATACTGATATTTATATGATATAAAATTGTTAAAATATCTAATGACACCTGTTTTTAAATAAGTAAAAATATAAAATGCATCTTTATTTTTGAAAGGAGAAAATGGCATGTCAGAAAATAATTTACAGGAAATCCAGGAAAACCTGTCAGAAAGAGCTGATGACCTCAAGAAAAAGGCTTCCGAGATAGAACAGCAGGTAACACAGAATATTAATGAATTAATGGGCGTTACCGCGGAAAAACTCGATAAAGCAGCAGAAAAAATGCATAATACAGCAGAATTTTTCAGAAACAATAACGTTAGCAAGGTAAAAGAGGATGTAACCTGTGTTATCAGGAAAAACCCCGGTAAAAGCCTGGTTGGCGCAATAGTTCTTGGTTTTCTTGTAGGTAAAATTATCTTCAGATAAGCTAATTAACCCCAATGACGGGTTCAAAATTTTTCAAAAATCCCCACCACTCCCACCCTTAGTGGAATGTAAAGGGCTTCGCCGCTAAAATGCGGACAGCACCGCCTGCTTCGCCCTTTACGAATCCTGATAGATTTTTGAAAAATTTTTAAAATTATACTAAGCTATAATTCACTTTTAGCTAACCCGTCACTCAAGTTAATTAACTTAATAATATAAACTTCAAAGGTTAAAATGGAACAACAGCCAAGAAAAACTGAAAACGTACTGGTACTTGTTAAACAGCTGGTTGCAGAGTTTATCAAGCTGATTTACCAGCATTATTTGCTTTTGAAAAAAGAACTTTCCGAAAACGTTGCAAAATTTGGAAAATCAATTGTTTTGATCACTGCCTCGTTAATTATTGGTTATGTTGGGCTCATATTTGTGGGGATACTTGCAATTTATATGCTTTCCCAGGTTATACCTTCCTGGATTGCCTTATTGCTCGTAACATTCATATATATTGGCGTGCCGATTTTTATGTTTATTTATGGGGTAAATACAATTAAAAAAAACCTGAAAAAACCTGAGAAATTTATGGAAGAATTTAGAAAAACCGGAGAAGAAACAGAAAAATGGCTGAAAGACATGAATACGAAGAAGTAGATAAGATAAAACAAACCAGGAACAGAATTTCTGATTTAACTGACCAGCTTGCTAATGAGCAACCGGTTATAAGTTTTCTTAAGGAAAATCCCGGTTCTTCAATAATTATTATGCTGTTAATAGGTATATTAACAGCAATTTTATCCAGGGGGTTCATAAAAGTAATTTTATTCATCCTTAAATTTGGGTTAAAAATTATTACTTTTGCTTATTTCATAAAACAGGCAGGCTCTATATTTAGAGTTTTTAAAAGAAAAAAATAAGTGCGGACCAGGAAAAGCAGTATTTTAAGGTTTGGGCGCCGGCTGCTCCGCAAAGCTGCTTAGCCTCTTCACTACCGGCTTTGCCTGACAAATCACGCCGCATTCAAAAATTCTCGTAGAAACCGCCGTGAACCCGCCCGTACAGGGTCGGCCTTGAACCCCTTGCGGAAAACATAACCGCTTCTATAATATTTTCATAAAGCGCTTTTGCCCCCTTGAACCCGACACCTCTTGCCGGCGCATTCAAAACACGCCTTAAATGGACCCCTGTTTCCACGCGCGGAGCACTTGCCGGGTCAAAAACACCTCCTCTTGCCGCGGGAAAAATATCCTGGGTAAAGTAAACATACCCTGCCTGCCTGAGACCGAGGTCTTCTATAACGTGAACAATGTTAACCGGCTGCTGGTAAGCATAGTTCCCGTCCAGAATCAGCGGGTCAAAACCTTCTTGCATAAAATACTCATAATCCATGGCTTTAGCTTTGAGTTCCAGAGGGTGCAGCCCAAATAACCTTACCTGCATGCCAAGCTCTTGAAGGGCGAGTGCCAACGCCATCGGCCTTGCAAAAGCAGTCTGGGAATTCCTGCCGCACTCAATCAGCGCAACCTTACCATCTACAAAACTTTTTGTTTTTTCAAAAACCGGCATCAGCTCGTCAAGCTCTTTTTGAATAAAATTTTCTGCTTCCTGCTGCTTGTTAGTGAATTTTGCCAGCTCCATAACCCATTTTTTGCTCGGCTCAATCCCTATAGGGATACACTGTTTTATATATGGAACCCCAAACTGCTCTTCCATCTTCTTTGCCAGTGGAAAACCCCATGTAGGACAGCTAATCACATTAACCATGGCCTGCGGGGCTGTTTTAATGTAGTCGTGATTCCCGGAAACCAATACTCTATGGACTTGCAGCCCGATGCCTTCAACAAACCTTGCCAGCTCGGAAGCATCATCCTTATATTTGCGCCTGTTTTTACATTTCTTTTTGCCGGGTACAGGCGAGCAGTCCTGCTGCTCTTTGTACTGCCCAAGTATGTTTACAGTGTTTTCCAGCTTTTCAGAAGGCGCCTCCATCATATCAGCATAGCTTAAAGCTGTTTGTTCAATTGATTTTCCCAGCGGCGGCGTGGTAAACCCGGCTGAAGACATGTAATCAATCCTTGCATTGCAATCTTTTTGAGCGGTTTTTATAGCGCTCTGCACATCATCACCGATCAATGCGGTTGAACATGTGTCAAAAACGCAGATATGCTCAGGCTTATAATCCCTGTCAACCTCTTTTAGAGTTGCGATAAGCTTGTCTGCCCCGCCTGAAATCACGTCATCCTGGTCAATGTTGGTTACAGGCATATGAAGAAACGGGTTTCCGTAGTACAGCGAGTAGTCTGTCTGGCAGAAATTCCTCACAGCCCAGGCGCAGTTAGCCGGCCCATGAATCACTGCCACGCTGTTGTTTGTCATAGCATAACTGGTTACAGCCATAATCAGCCTGCACCACAGACCGGAATACCCCGGATAATCGCAGTTAAAATCCGCCTCCGGGGTTTTGGCAAACATTTCCGAGACTTTTACCCAATTATAGCCCTGTTTTTGTAATTTACTCACAATTAAAAGATAACCTATAAAGTTTTACGGAAAAGAAAAACCCGGCAAAAAGTTCTGAATATTAATAAAATTTAACAAATTTCTGTCCGGGCCAGGTCTAAAAGCCTTATCACCTCTTGTTTTGAAACAGGCTCAGGTATAAACATTTCCCTGTTATCAAGGACTTTAGCGGCAAGATTGAAGTAAATACCTGCCTGTCCTGATTCCGGGTAAGCCTCAATAACAGTTTTACCCTGTAATTCAGCTTTCTGTACCAACTCGGACCTCGGTATAAACTGAACAACCGGGACTCCCAGTTTTTGGGCAAAACCTGTTATTATTTCTTCTTCTTTTTCAACATTTCTTAAATTACCGATAATTCCTGCCATCCTGACGTTAAGCCCCTGCTGCGCAAAGAGTTTTATACTGGCGGCAATGTTATTTGCCGCATAAAGGGACATATATTCCCCGCTGGTAACGATATAAACCTCTTCTGCATAGGAATGCCTTATTGGCTGTGCAAACCCACCGCATACAATATCTCCCAGCACGTCATATAAGGCAATATCAATGTTGTTTTTTTCAAAAAACCTGTATTTCCTTATCAAGTCAAGCGCAACCAGAACCCCTCTTCCTGCGCATCCCTGCCCGGGAACAGGCCCGCCTGATTCTATGCATACAATGTTGTTAAAACCCCGGTAAACCGCGCGGTTTAATGATGTTTCCGAACTTCCGTACTGCCTGGTTATATCAGAAATCGTCTCAATAAAATCCCCACCCATTAAGGTATTTACTGAATCCGCCTTGGGATCACACCCTATTTGTGCGGTTTTTTTGCCAAGACAGCTTAAGGCAGCGCTGAGATTGCCGGCTGTAGTTGACTTTCCTATACCGCCTTTTCCATATATTGCAATTTGCCTGGTCTGGTTTGTCATAGTAAATAATATTATCGCGAAAACCCCAGGGGAACTACTGTATTGCAAAAATTTTTCAAAATCACCCGCCAAGAATGAGCTACTGCGTTAGCTCCCGCTGTCCCGCACACCCTCCCTGATTGAGGTTAAAGGACTTCGCCCCTTAATAATTCTATAATAGATTTTAGAGGGTGTCTGAAAGGTATGTTACAATATCAAGCTGTCATTTTAAGCAATGCCGCATCCGTCATTGCGAGGCATAAAGCCTTGCTGTTAAGGGGAAAGCCAACATCCGAAGCAATCTTTATGCTTGCTATACTGCTATTTAAGATTGCTTGTGAGAAGCAGGCGCTGCTGTCCGCGTTTTCGCAGCGAGGCAAGGACTGCCCTTCGTTTCGCTGTCCATTTTGCCTGTGCTTCGTTTCGGGAAGTTGATTAACCTCATAAATGCGACGCCTCATGCCTCGCAATGACGTTACGCAGAAAAAGATTACTACTAAAAAAGAGCTCATAAAAAATTTGTTTTTTTAACCTAATAAAGGTTAAAATTTTATCGAGGTGCTTTTTAGTTCATTTTTGCTGATTTTGAAGAGTGGAGGACAAAATGCTAATTCGGTTCAAAAACCCGCTTGAGTATTTTCAAAAAAACAAAAATTCATTCAAACTTGCTTCAATAAACCAGAATGCAGAAAACGACCCGGATTTTGTAATTTATGATACGACCGAGTTCGTGCCAAACGGTAATAATTATAAACATTTTGCATCCCTGGCATCGGTTTTATCGGTAGAAAACGGTTATTTCGGGACAAGAAGCTGTCTTGAGGAGTGCTATTGCGGAATTTCAACAGGCGCAACCTACATTGCAGGAATCTATATGGTAAACAACGACCTTAAGACCGATAAACTGGCTGTTATGCCAGACTGGACAAGGACATTTATACTTATAGATGATGAACCGCTTGATCTTCTTTCCTGTGAAGTGCTTGAACATAAGAGAGGATTTGATATAAAACGGGGTGTTTCTGTCAGGAATGCAAGGTTAAGGGATTCTCAGGGAAGAATAACCCTGCTTAATACAGAAAAATTTGCGTCTTTAAGCAATAAACATCTTGGTGGGCATAGTATATCAATAATTCCCGAGAATTACAGCGCTAAAATTACTGTTAGGACAGGACTTGACGGCAATGTAATTAACGTTGATTATGCTGATTACAATATGAAAACCAGCCATGGCTGTGTTGCCTGTTCAATATACCTGCCGGAAAAAGAATTCAAGGACGGGGAAATCAATGCTGCCAGGAAAATTGGTATGGCAAGAACAAATTTTATCCGGTCAGAAAGTACTTCTTATCGCAGGTACTCAGGCTATGAAGAAGACTATGTTTTTGAAGAGTATGATATTAATGGCGAAAAAGGCAAGGAAATCCTGATAAACAGTATTATTTCAATACATACAAGCCTGGATTCTGATAATGCCGGTGAGGACAGCCGGAAACAAATTAATGCAATGAAGCCCGGTTCTTATGAAAAAATCCTCAATGAGCACGCCGGAATTATGCAAGAGAGGCTAAATGACACAGCAATAGTTATTGGCGGCGATAAAATAGCGCAGAGATACGCTAATTACTCTGTTGCAAGGCTGGTCATGGCAGGCGAACATAACAGCGAAAAAACCTCAATAGCCGCCAGAACCCTTACAGGTCCTTCTTATGCAGGGCATGTTTTCTGGGATAACGAAATTTTTGACCTGCCGTTTTTCATTTATACCAATCCCAAAGCCGCAAGAACCATGCTCATGTACAGGTATAACACGCTTGAAGGAGCAAGGGAAAATAGAAGAATCGAGAACGACAAATATAACACCTTCTACAAGGGGGCAAGGTTTGCCTGGGAATCAACTTCTTCCGGGTTAGAGAGGACTCCTGAGTTCGTAACAAACGATAAAGGGGAAAAAGTAAGGATTTTTACCGGCACAAACGAGAAGCACATTACTCCTGATGTTGCATACGCAACCTATAAGTACTGGCAGGCCACAGGAGATGACGAATTTATGCGTAAATACGGCGCTGAAATTATTTTTGAGACTGCAAGGTACTCCGCAAGTATTCTTCATGAGGCAGAGGACGGGAAATTACACACCAAAAACGTAATAGGCCCTGATGAATACCACGAAGAAGTAGCATTAAACCCGGTAAACGGCTTTAAAGAAGGGGTTAATGACAATGCATACACCAATATCCTGATTAAACATAACCTTGAAATCGCGGTAAAAACAGCTAAAATTCTTGAAAACAGGTTTTCTAAAGATTATGAAGAGCTAAAAACAAGGATTATCCTTCATGATGACGAAATAAGAGACTGGATAAAAGCCAAAAACAGGATATACATCAATCAAGATGCAAAAACAAGCATCATTGAGCAGTTTGAAGGGTTTAGCAGGCTAAAAAATCTTGACCTTAATTACTTCAGGAAAAAATACGGCGAAGTTAACGCCCAGAAGTTTGACCAGGTGCTACTGCACGAGTACAGCCATAACAAGAAAATTGATCCTGATAAAAACAATTACAATGTGCTTAAACAACCTGATGTATTGATGTTTATGGCGCTGTTGCCTGAAAACTATTCCCATGAGGTTCAACTGGCAAACTATGAGGAGTATGAGCCTAAAACAAGCCATGGAAGTTCCCTGAGTGCAGGCATACATAGCTTAATGGCGGCAAGGCTCGGAAAAATTGGCGATGCGTATAAGTATTACCTTGATACAGGAGGCATGGACATTGATAACGTAATGGGCAACGCTGCAAACGGAATTCATGCCGCTTCGCTGGGCGCAACATGGCAGGCTCTTATCATGGGTTTTGGCGGGGTCCAGTTCAGGGAAGAGGCCTTGCTGCTTAGACCTAACCTGCCTCAAATCTGGAATCAACTTGGTTTTGGCCTAAAATGGCATGGCCAGGATATTGGAATTCACATAAAAAGAAAGTTTTCCGGAGAGCAAACTCTGTTAATTAAGGTTTCAGACGAACAAAGCAAGACAGTTCCAGTAAAAATCGGGGATGGTAGTATAAAATACCTCATGCCAGGTTTTGCTTACTCTGCCGTAAACACTCCTGACGGATGGATATGGGGCCAGGAAAGCCAAAACAAGCCTTCTGTCATTTCCGGCATTGTAAGAAGCATCACAAACCATCTTGGTGTAAGCACTACAGACTAAGAAGGTCTTTAGCAAAAAAGCCTGCTAAAAAGCAGGCTTTTTTGAAATCTTTATATATAAACAACTCGAGTTAATTAACCCGAATCTCTAATTGCATACATGCAACATTTGCCAAAACCCACCCATGAATGAGTCTATGCTCCCGCTGCCGCGCACAGCCACCCTAAAGGTGGAAAAGAGGCTCCGCCTCTTTTCGGTTCTCTATAATTTTTTGGCATGAATGAGCTTTAAAATGACCGGTGCGAAAATGCGGACAGCGCCGCCTGCTTCGCAACAAAGCCGGACCATTTTACGCT
>JANQEB010000087.1 GCA_028278605.1 Candidatus Gastranaerophilales bacterium | reverse complement strand
AGGCTCTAGCTTCTTATAAAAAAGGCAAAAAAAAACGGCTTTCGCCGAAAATTCAGTCTACCACATATTAGAGAGAGGAATTAGAGAGAAGGATTGAAGGAAGATTGCTCGCCAGTTCTATATATATAATTTCCCCAAATCTGTAATTTTTAAACGTTTTATTTTTTAGATTTAAAAAAATTAATATTTTTAATTTAATAGGCCTGAGCAGTTACTCCCTGTAAATTATATTAAAAATTTTAAGCAAAATATATCAATATTTAATTAATCTATATTTACAGTGATAGTGTAAGTAGTATGCTAAGCTGCTTATTGCAGAGTTTTTAAGGCATATAAGTTTAAAAAAGGAATTATTATTATGGTAAGTGAAAAAAACTACACCAGGGAAGAAGTTGTAGCAATAAGACAGCAAGAGTATCAAAAAGTTCAGGAAGCTAAAGGGTTTTTCAGAAAACATGTTGAAAAAGTCGGTGAAAAACAGGCAATAAAAGACTTACAAAAAGCAATAAATATGCTAAACAAAGGTAAAAAGGATTCTTTGATAGAAGAAAGGCGTTCTTTAAAAGAAGACGGCATATTAGGAGAAAAAACTTATGCTGCTTTCGCCTATATATCTAAAAACTACCCTGTAAGGCTTATAAATAAATTTATTAGACGGGCAGCGATTAATAGCGCAATTTTTGACACTAAAAATGATAACACAATAAATACCGAGAAAAATGTAAACAAAATCTATAAAAATTTAATGACTCAAGAAGAGGAAAGGGTATTGTTGACGACAAGATAATTGAAAAGTATATCCGGGTTTCAAAAGGGGAAATGAGATTGAAGATATTGAGATGATAAAAGCTGAATATTCAGGTATAGATTATGATGATGTGCAAAGAGCCTTATAAGTATATTAACTATTATAGGTTTATATGCACTTTTCTGCTTTTTTATTACGGCTTTTCTTTCTTTAGATTTACTAACAGTTGGACTTGGTCTTAGGGACGGATTTGACTGGCAAATAGTTATTTATATTATCTATTTAATAATAATTATCAACAAAGAAAGCTGTCTTAAATATGGCTGGAAATGGAATGAAGGCAGGAAAACCTGTAATTTAAATGATTAAAAGAAAATTTTTAAATCAGGTCTTAATGAAAGTCTGGTTTTTTGTCAGGTTTGTATAATAATACTGGTTAAGGGTACATATACCCAACGTCAAAAGTAATCCAGTTATCATTTAAAGCTATAGTTGAACATTAGCCCCGTTAATTTCCTGATTACTTTTTTGATTTACTATAAAAACGTATTTGAGAGCATGAAAAACGAAAATATTGTTGTCAGGGGAGCTAACCAGCATAATCTAAAGAATGTAAGCGTGTCTATACCTAAAGACCAGCTTGTTGTGTTCACAGGCGTCAGTGGTTCCGGCAAAAGCTCGCTTGCATTTGACACTATATTTGCAGAAGGCCAGAGAAGATACATTGAAAGCCTCAGCGCATACGCAAGGCAGTTTCTTGGGCAGCTGGACAAGCCTGACGTGGAAAGCATAGAAGGTTTAAGCCCGGCAATTTCCATTGACCAGAAGTCAACCTCAAACAACCCCCGCTCAACCGTGGGAACCGTTACAGAGATTTATGACCATTTAAGGCTATTTTTTGCAAGGGTTGGGACTCCGCATTGCCCGGAATGCGGCAAGGTAATCAAACCCCAGACACTTGACCAGATAGTAAGCAGCATACTGAACTTGCCCGAAGGAAGCAGAATCCAGATTTTATCGCCGCTGGTCAGAGGTAGGAAAGGCGAGTATTCAGGGCTTTTTAGCGAGTTAAGGCAGGAAGGGTATATCAGGGTAAGGGTTGACGGAAAGATCTATAACCTTGACGAGGACGATATAAAAATTGCCAAGACAAGGAAACACGACATAGAGGTTATTCTGGATAGAATCATAGTTAAGGGTTCAGCCCGCTCAAGGATTGCGGAAAGCACACAGGCTGCGCTTAAGAAATCTGAGGGGCTCGTGATTGTTGATTTGGTTGGGGATAAGGAAATAACTTTCTCGGAAAAGCTTTCCTGTCCTGACTGTGAAATTAGTTTTGACGAGCTTTCCCCGCGGATGTTCAGTTTTAACAGTCCTTACGGGGCATGCTCTCATTGCAGCGGAATAGGCGCTCATCTTGAGATTAGCCCGGGGCTTATAGTCCCTGATGAGAGAAAATCTCTCAAGCAGGGCGTGATTTACCCCTGGGCAAGGACAGGAAATCCTTACTACCAGGATATTTTGTCTTCTGTTGCAAGCCATTATCTTATTGACATGGACACCCCGTTTGAGCAGCTCCCTGAAGATCACCGCAATATAATACTTTACGGCAGTAACGGCGAATACTTAAAGCTGTCTCATGATGATTTTAAAAGAAGGTTCAGAAAGTCATATAAAGCCCGGTATGAAGGCATTATTCCCTATTTAAAACGCCGCTACCAGGAATCTAATTCAGACAGGGTCAGAGAAGAAATTGAAAAGTATATGGACTTTATAGAATGCCCGGAATGCCACGGCAAAAGGCTTAAGGCATTCCCGCTTGCAGTGGAAATCCAGGGTAAAACCATTGGTGATGTTTGCGATATGTCAATCAGCGAAGCTTATGAGTACATTTCAGGCCTGTTTTTGTCGCTTTCTGAGTATCATATGTCCATAGTTAAGCAGCTTTTGCCTGAAATCAGGGAACGGCTGAAGTTCCTGCTGGATGTGGGGTTAAACTACCTGACACTGGGCAGGATGGCCGGAACGCTTTCCGGCGGGGAAGCCCAGAGGATCAGGCTGGCCACGCAGATTGGCTCTGGCCTGACCGGTGTGCTGTATGTGCTTGATGAGCCAAGCATAGGACTTCACCAGCTAAATAACGAGCAGCTCCTGAATACGCTTTTGCGGCTTCGCAACCTGGGAAATACGCTTATTGTAGTTGAACATGACGAGGAAATCATCAGAAAAGCTGACCGGGTAATTGATATAGGCCCAAAAGCAGGTGCGCATGGCGGTGAAATTGTTGCGCAGGGTTCGCCTTTTGACATAGAAGAGGAGAAAAATTCCCTTACAGGACAGTATTTGCGCGGCTCAAAGTCAATTGAAATCCCTGAATCCAGGCGTGAAGGCACAGGCAGGAAAATTGAAATAATCAATGCGTATAAAAACAACCTCAAAAACCTGGACGTGGAAATTCCGCTGGGCAAGTTTGTTTCCATCACGGGAGTCAGTGGTTCCGGCAAGTCATCGCTGGTTTTTGATATTTTGCAGCCTTATATAAAACACCATTTAGGCAGAAACACGCCAAAACCCCAGGGAGTCAGGGAAATAACCGGGCTTGAGAATATCGATAAAATCATAGACATAGACCAGAGTCCGATCGGCAGGACCCCGCGAAGCAATCCCGCTACTTACACGGGAACTTTTGACCATATCCGGGCGCTGTTTGCGATGACAAACGAGGCAAAGACAAGGGGCTACCAGCAGGGAAGGTTCAGTTTCAACGTGAAAGGCGGAAGGTGCGAGGCTTGTAAGGGAGACGGGATTATCAAGATAGAAATGAACTTCCTGCCTGATGTGTACGTTCCATGCGAGGTGTGCAAGGGCGCAAGGTACAACAGGGAGACACTTGAGGTTAAATACAAGGGCAAATCCATCTCTGATGTGCTGAATATGACCGTCGAAGAGGCTTATGAGTTCTTTAAGAATATCCCAAAGATCGCTTCCCGGCTAAAAACCCTGCATGATGTGGGGTTGGATTACATAAAGCTTGGTCAGAGCGCAACCACGCTTTCCGGCGGGGAAGCCCAGAGGGTAAAACTGGCTTCTGAGCTGAACAAACGTAGTACAGGAAAGACCCTGTACCTTCTTGATGAACCTTCTGTTGGTTTGCACTGGCATGACCTTTCCAAGCTGGTTGAAATCCTTAATAAACTTGTGGATTCGGGTAATACAGTGGTGATTATTGAGCATAATATGGATATAATCAAGGTTTCTGACTGGGTAATTGACCTGGGGCCGGAGGGCGGCAGCGCCGGCGGTGAAATCGTGGTTCAGGGGACGCCGGAGACTGTTGCGGAAACCGAGAGTTCCTATACCGGCCGGTACTTAAAAAAGGCCCTGAAGCAGAGCCTTTTTCCCGTGTAAATTTAATTATCAGTCCTGACTTTCTTCGTCTTGAACATAGACCATGCCAGGGAAAAACCTATCAGCGAAATCTTCCTCTAAATATTACAATATTACAAAAAGTTAATTTTCTTTATTTTCGGAAAGCTCAAGCTCCGGCTTTTCTGCGTTTATAAATAAAAAGTACTCCAGGCCCCTTGAAATAGATTTAGCGATTGTATTCTGAAAATCAGCCTCTATTATACGGTTATACTCGCCCGGGTTTATCATAAACCCGATTTCCAGTAGGACAGCAAGCATTTCCTGCGGTCTTGTAAGAGCAAAACTGCTCCAGAAAATTCCGAAATCCTTAAACTGCACATCCTCAAGAAGCGCTTTGTGTAGGATTTTAGCTAATGGCAGAGCCTGTGAATGATAGTAATATGTGCTTGTCCCATGGTCTTTATAAGGGTCCCGACCGTCAGGCAGGGAATTATTATGTAAACTGAGCAGGATAACCGCATCCTGAGTAACAGCGTACTTAACCCGGTCATAAAGACCGACTTCTTCGTCTGTAGTCCTTGTCATAATGACATTAGCGCCTTTATTTTTTAGTAATTCCTGCAGTTTGAGCGCAATCTGAAGGTTTACTTCTTTTTCAGTAATATTGGTAGGGCCTTTTGCCCCTTCCTCCTCACCGCCATGCCCCGGGTCAAGGCAGATGGTTATACCATCAAACGGCTTTTCCGGGTTGATCATTGGAGGTTTTCTCAGTTCTAAGACAAGTGTATCATCGTCCCGGTAGTAATATTTATACCCCCAAAAGTGTTTGGCATCAGTTTTTAAGCTGATTTGTACCGTGTCTTTAGTTTCCTGCGACCATTTAACCTCTTTTAAAAATTCATCGGAGTTATCATACGAAAACAGGTCAATATTTGCTTTAACCCCAAATATTTTAAGTAACATGCCGGTCTCGGAAGGCTGGTCAATAAGCACCGGGTGCCTTTGGGAAAGCGGGATCTTTATAAAAACCCTGTTTTCATCGGAAGCAATGTCTATTATATCAATAGAACTTGCAGGGGCCGGGGTTCCAACGGGCATGACCAGAATGTCTTCCCTGGAAATCCAGCCGTTAAGGGAATTCCCCATTTCAAACCTGTAATCATCACCTTGTTGACCTGTTAGAGTAATTAAAGTCCCTTCAGGAAGAGGTGTAAGCCTGCTTTTACCCGGATAAGTCCTGACAACAGCATAATCTGCGATAACTTTGGCTATGACCGGCGGTGTATCAGGCGATATCGTTGAAATTACAACCCGGGTTTTATAGTCGACCTTATTTCTGTCAGAAACCAATTTTACTATTAGCGGCTCATTTTGCAGGTTGTCTTTTGCCGTTATTCTATATGTACCTTTGTATATGCCTTTTACAGGAGTAGAAGAAGTCTTTATCGAAGCGCCATATACCGGTTCTTGTTTTATATATTTAGGCGGCTGCTCTATCATGGGAATATTTTTTCTTTTATTCCCTATAGAAAAGTACGCTTTGTTATCTGTAGAACCTTTAAACGATACCTGTATAATATCTCCTGACCTGTAAACAAGGTTTTCGGCAGGTTTTATGCTTTTTATATCAATTTTAAGCGGCAGTTTTGGTATTGTTACTTCATATTTTGGGGTATAAACGGTTGTTGTTAAGGTTTCAGTGATTTTTCCAAGCGTGGCTTTAAGGTTAATCACGTTTGTGCCGGGGTTTAACCCTACAACATGTACAAAACCCCCGTTAGGGTAAACTTTTACACGTTCATTATTGATCCTGAGTTTAGCCTCAGGATGTGTGTTCCCCACAAAAAACGTGGAATGGGCCTGAATTTGCGCGTCTTTTTCAGGGTAAACCAGTTCAATATTTAACTTTTCCTGAGCATGTGCAGGAATTATTAACAAAAACGTTACAAATAGTAAACTCAACAAATCAATGTATATGCGGATGATGCCTTTTTTCATATTTTATCTTGCCTCTTTGTCTTGAATATTTTTTATTCTTGGTTAAAAATTTGTTTAATATACAAATATTAACTATATTTCAAATTTAAAATAAATCCTGAAAAATTTAAACGTTCATAAATATGATAGCTCATTCAGGCCAGATAAAAACAGGGGAAGTAAAAAGTGAGAGAAAACGATTTTACCGGAAAAAATTGCGACAAAAAAACTCAATCCTGCCCGGAGCCTGGCGGGCAGGAACTTTTAGAACACCTTAAAAACAACGGCATGGACGGGCGCTCAATAGATATTATGAGAAAACTGGCTTTTCTCAGGCTAGTTGAGGCCAGCAAAAGGCATCATATGGAAAAAATACAGGGCAAAGACCCGGCGGTTCTGGAAAAAACCGGAAAAACAGTTTCAGATTTTTACTCTGACTATAAAAATTTGAAAAATTGGGCACAAACCAGGTAAGAGTATGAGGTAAGGATATATGAGTGAAGTTTTGCTTAAGGAAGACAACCTGCTTGATTTAGGCTGCGCAGACCCCTGCGGCAACGTCCTTTTTGAAGTTACCAGCCTTATAGAAGAGCGGCAACTTCAGGCAAAGCCTGTCAGGGTTAATATGGGAGACCTCGAATTTTCCCAAAGCCAGCTTGAAAACCTGCTTTCTGTATTAAAAGGGTTTGAAATAGAAATTGAAATGCTTTATTCCGGGGTTAAAGAAACAAAAATAGCGGCAATTGACCTGGGTCTTACTGTTTCCGGGCAGAAATTCTGCCAGGAACAGCAAAATGAGCAAGACACGGAAATTTCCGGGGAGGATGCCCTGGAAAACCTTTTATGGCAGGAATCAAACCCTGAAGAAAGAAATACCCTTTACATAAAACAAACCCTGAGGTCCGGCCAGAGGTTAGAGCATGACGGAAACCTTGTGATCATAGGGGATTGCAACGCCGGCTCAGAAGTTATTGCCTCCGGTGATATTCTGGTTTGGGGTATTTTAAGCGGGCTTGCCCATGCCGGGAGCAAAGGCGATAGCAGGGCATGCATAAGGGCCTTTAAAATTAACGCTATCCAGTTAAGAATCGCTGATTTACTGGCAAGAAGGCCTGACAGGTTAGATATTGACAGGCTGGAAAGGACAGAGCTTTTCAACCCGGAAGAAGCGCGTGTTTCTGACGGGGAAATCGTTATCTATTCACTACACCAGGATGATTTTTAACCCCTTCGTCATTCTGAGGGGCTTGTCCCCGAAGAATCCCATCGTAATAGAAAGAGATCCTTCGTTTCACTCAGGATGACACAAAATAATACAGGATGACGAAAAATAACTAGACTAAGGTTAGGCAAAAATAAGGAGAATCTAAAAAACATGAGTGGAAGAGTAATTGTTATTACATCAGGCAAAGGCGGTGTCGGAAAAACAACTTCAACTGCCAATATCGGCACTGCTCTCGCAAAAAACGGCGCCAGGGTTGCAATGATTGATACTGATATCGGGCTTAGAAACCTTGATCTCTTAATGGGACTGGAAAACAGGATAGTTTATACACTCGTCGATTATATACAGGAAAAATGCAAATTACAGCAGGCGCTTGTAAAAGACAAAAAAATTCCAACCCTTTCATTACTGGCAGCAGCGCAAACCAGCGATAAAACCGCTGTAACCGCAGAGCAAATGAAAGATATCTGCGATAAGTTAAAAGAAGATTTTGACTATGTGCTGGTTGATAGCCCGGCAGGCATTGAACAGGGCTTTCAGAACGCAATAGCAGGGGCCAACGAAGCTATCATCATTACAACCCCTGAAATGTCAGCTGTAAGAGATGCAGACAGGATAATCGGGCTTCTTGAGGCCAATGAGAATATTGCTAACTACAAGCTCGTACTTAACAGGGTAAGACCAAAAATGATCCAGTCAAACGATATGCTCAGCGTAAACGATGTTACTGACATCCTTTCTGTGAAGTTACTCGGTGTTATTCCGGAAGATGAAAACATAATCGTCAGCACAAACAAGGGTGAACCGATTGTTAATATGGAAAACGCAAGGGCTGGTCTGGCTTACAATAACATCGCAAGAAGAATCCTCGGCGAGGAAGTTCCTATCCCTGACTTTGAAACCCCTCCACCAACTTTTGTGGACAGAATAAAAAACATATTCCTTACACCGGTTAAAATATAGGAGGCATTGTTAATGAAATTATTAGACAGAAAAATAACTACTAAAATCAATGATATGATAAGCGACCTGGTTGCAACATGCAGCAGGGTCTTATCCACAGAGGCAAAAGTTAATGAAGAAGCTTCTTATGACAGCAAGGACGACGCAAAAAACAGGTTAAAACTTGTCCTTATGCATGATAGAAGCCAGTTGACCCCATGCCAGATGGAGCAAATGAGAGAAGAAATGCTCGATGTAATTTCCCGCTATGTAGAAATTGACAGGGATGCGCTTGATCTTTGCCTTGAAGCGGAGACTAACACAATTGCGCTTGTTGCAAACATTCCTGTGGTAAGAGCTAAAAATGAAGAAGAAATCCAAAATAATATTGAAAATGTTCAGGAACAGTTGCAAGAAGAAGTTCAAGAAACGGCTGGAGTTCAGGAAGACATTCAGCAGGAAGAAGCTCAGGAGCAACCCGGGCATAGTTAAAAAAAATCTATTTCTACAAAAGCCGCACCTGAAAGGTGCGGCTTTTGGCTAATTAACCCGAATTTCTAATTTTAAAATTTTTCAGATCACTTCTTAGCGAAAAAAAGTTTATGAAAAACAGTTCTTGCGTACCGGCTACAGGCCAATTACTATACCTGTGCAGGCTTTTTTCATTTTAATCCGTGTTATAATTTAAGCATTATAAATAACGGTTTTGTTAAAGATAAAGACCAGTTACTATAAAGCAATAATAACTCCCTTAAGGAACTAACTAAATGAATACAATTGATATTATTTTTGCATTAGGTATATGGCCCCACTTGTAGCCATGAGCTTTTATTTTGCGTATGTGGCAGTTTTTAGCAGTTAAAATATCAGGTTTTCAGTTTAACAAAAGAGCGAAAAAAAGTTTATGAAAAACAACTCCTGTGTACTGGCTACGGATTTTGACGGAACTATCAGCAAAAAAGACTTTTTCTGGCATATAATAGATAAAGTGCTTACAGAAAAAGACATTGAGCCATGGGATGACTACAAGGAAGGCAGGATTACACATTTTGAGGGTTTAAACAGGATTTTCAGAAAGATCCGCCTTGAAATTAAGGATCTGCACCAGCTCATTATTGATATCCCGGTTGAGGAATGTTTTACAGAAACGATGAAATTCTGCCTGGATAACAATATTAACGTGTACATAATCAGCGCCGGGGCTGATTATTATATAAAACTTATTCTGGAAAAATTAAATATAAAAAATAATATAAAGATAATCGCAAACCAAAGTGTTTATAGCCCGAAACACGGGCTTGTGATGGAAAAATATACGCAGGAACAAGAGTTTTACTCGTACAACTACGGCGTTAATAAGGCTGGTGTGATTAAATACCTGAAAAGCAACTACAAAAAGGTGGTTTTTGCGGGAGACGGAACCCCTGATTACGCCGCGGCAAAACATGCTGACGTGGTTTTTGCAAGGGGAGACCTGATGCGGCAATGCAGGGAAAATAACCTTAAGGTCTATAAACTGGATTCATACTGCAATGTGCTTGATTACCTGAAAAACAATAATTGTACTTGAGATTCTCACGTCATTTGCGCTGGGATGCTTACGCAGCTTTATTTCCCAGGATGACATTAAATTGGAGAAAATTAATGATGAAATTCAGCCAGAAACAAATCTTTATCCCCTCTATACTGAAAATTGCGGAAAGAGAAATTGAAAACACCGGCAAATACCTGAAAGATGAACTTTTTAACAATGCGGCGTTATTTTTTAGTGAGGGAATTGAGGAAATATTCGGAGAAAAGGTTTATCACAGCCTTGAAACATCTGGTGTTAAAGTTCTTCACAGGAACATAATTTCTGATATAAATATAGAAAACATAATCCGCGAGGCTTTTGCGATTCCAAAGGCAGTTGATGTTTTAGTCGGCATAGGGGGCGGCAAAGCCCTTGATTACGCAAAATACTGCGCTCATGTGCTTGCGGTCCCGTTTGTGAGTATACCAACGTCGACCTCTAATGACGGGTTTTGCAGTCCTAATTCCTCTCTTCTGGTTGACGGCAAGAGAAAAACACTCAGCGCAAAAATCCCATACGGAGTAATAGTTGACATAGCAGCTGTAAAGACCAGCCCGGAACCCTGTATTTATTCAGGAATTGGGGATTTAATCTCAAAAATCACCGCAGGCTGGGACTGGAAAATGGCGGTTCGCATAACAGGTGAAAGGTTCAACGATTTTGCCTACATAATCGCGAATAACACGGTTCTGGATATCCTGCACTTTAAGGAAACCGATGTTAAAAACCCGGAATTTCTTTTTCATCTGGTAAATTCCCTGTTGATGAACGGAATCTCTATGGAAATAGCCGGTTTTAGCAGACCGGCCAGCGGAAGTGAGCACCTGATTTCACATGCGTATGACCAGGTTGCGGAAAAACCTTCTATGCATGGGATCCAGGTAGGAGTTGCGGCTTATATTTGCAGTTATCTTCAGCAAAACAGGTTTGAAACAGTCAGGGATTTCCTGAAATCAACAGGTTTTTTTGATTATGTGGCCAAAAACCCTTTAAATAAAGAGGAATTTTTGAAAGCTATTGATATTGCGCCTTCCGTTAAAGAAGACTTCTATACTATTTTATCGGAAAATGACAGTATTATCAGGGCTAAAGAGTTTTTAAAAAACGACGTCATTTGCAGGAAGCTGTTTGTGTAGGATAAAAATTGTTCCCATGTTTGGTAGCGGTATTTTTTGGCGTTAAGTCATTACGAGCCGGGCCGCACCTGTCATTGAGGCTGCATAAGCAAGTTTTGTAACAAATTCTATAAATTTTGTTTATTTTCTGGCATGTTATATATTTATGTGATTTAAATAAAGTATAAAGACGAGTGTAATATAAAAATAAAA
>JANQEB010000045.1 GCA_028278605.1 Candidatus Gastranaerophilales bacterium | reverse complement strand
TGCAGGAGCGACGTTTTCTTAATGTCGGGCTTTGCGGGCGTTAGCGGGAGCCTGGCCTCATTCATGCCCGATTTTAAGAAAACTAACTCATTTTAGTATAGCAATCCACGCAAAAAAAAAGCTATTTTTTATTAAAAATTAATACTTGATGACTATTCCTCAAGGAATTTGACCAGATTATCCTCCATTGTCCAGATTCCGCAGGGGCAAACACCTGCGCAAATTCCGCAGCCAATGCACTTATCAGGATCACTGACATACTCAAATGTTCCGTCGGTTTTTTGAAGCCTGTCAATTGCCTGCTCCGGACAAATCTCAAGGCAGTATTCACAATCCCTGCAGAAACCGCAACTCATACAGCGGTCAGTTTCCTTCTCAGGTCCCATTGCTTCTACTTTTCCTGATCTTATAGGATGGTAAAACTCGTCTTTAATTCTATCCTGAGGAATCATAGGAGCCTTTTTGAAGGCATCCAGGGGTTTATCAGTGAATAACCTGTGAATATTCATTGCTGCTCGCTTACCGTCAGCCAGCGCATGCGTAAATAATCCCTGCTCTCTAACATCTCCGGGGGCAAAAACCCTGGAATTGACTTCTGACTGCCGGAACTCATTAAGCTTTAGCATGCCTTTTTCATCCAGGTATTGAGCATCAAGGAAGGACAGGTCAGGCCTGTCTCCAACTGAAATTATAACGGTATCTGCCTCAATAAGCTTTCCGTCTTTGAGGTGAACGCCTTTTTCGCTGATTTTATCCGTGAAGCACGGCCATAAGATTTTTGCGCCGAGTTTTTCCACATGCTCAATTTCCTTGTCAAAAGCGGCCGGTTTCTGGATATCTATTGCGGTAACTTCTTTTGCGCCAAGGTTGTAAGCCCCGATAATCACGTCCATTGAAGCGTTTCCGGCGCCGATCACCACGACTTTCCCGCCAATTTTTGGCTTTTGGCCGCGGTTTATTTCTTTAAGGAAATCCAACCCTTTTACAAGCCTTTCATGACCTTCAAACGGGATTATTACAGGGTTATGCGCGCCTATTGCAACAACTATGGCATCGTATTCATTCTTGATTTTTGAGAATAATTCCTTGTTAACACGGGTTCTGGTCTTTACGTTAACCCCGATTTCAACTATCCTGTTAAGTTCAGCCTCAAGAACTTCCTGCTGAAGCCTGTCCTGTGGGATAACCTGTTTTAGTTTTCCGCCAAAGAACTCGTCCTGCTCAAAAACATCAACTTTGTAGCCTAATCTTCTTAAATACCAGGCAGCTCCAAGACCGGCCACACCTGAACCTATGATTGCAACCTGCTCATTTTGCTCAACTTTCGGAGGTTCAACCTTTATCCGGTTTGATAAAAGCCCCAGGCCGTCTATTTTTACCGGTAAATCAAGGTATCGCCTGCTGCATTCATCAACACACAGGTTAGGACACACCTGGCCGCAAACAGAAGCGGGAAATGGGCTATAATCAAGAACAAGCCTTAAAGCATCTTCTGTTTTGCCCTGCCTGAGAAGGGCAATTCTTTTTTGTGTGGGAATTCCTATAGGGCAGCTGTACTCACAGGGAGCGCTGAACAGCGCATTCTTCCATATCGGGAACCTTAGCCTGTAATCAGCGGTGGATACGTAGTCTGCAACCTTAAAGTCATCTTCCAGCACATCGCCGAATATTCCGCCTTCAACCCAGTCTTTTTGCCTGAATTCCATTATGGATTTGGATTGCTGCTTTATGGAGCGTTCCTGGTAAGTTTTAGCGCGGATTTTTCGCCATTGCGAAGCCCCATTTCCTTGAAGTCCCTTACTTAAATCATTAATAAGCTCCGGCCTTCCAATTTTACCTAAAAATACAGGTATTTCTTTCAGCAAAAACTCTCTGTCGCCTTCATCAAGGTCCATCAGGTAAACCTCGTCAGAAAGGTCCTTAACTTTACCCCTGACATAGATTAAGCCGCCTACCATGCCTACGCAGCTTCTGTATCCCATTACAGAATCCATGTCTTCGCAGCCATATCCGCAAATTACACCGATTCCGCCGCCCATAAACTCGAAGCTAAAAGAACCCGTGTTTTCCAGCACCCAGAATTCAGGCATTGTGAACCTGGGGTCATATTTCATCAGTGCCCCTGACCTTGTGCCGGTCCGCCCCGCCACGTAAATTTTGCCTGTTGCTGAACAGTGGGCGGTTGTATCGCCCCCGTCGCCTTTTAAAACTATTTCAGCGCCGGCATTGAGCCAGCCGACATCCGCAGGCGCCGAGCCCTCGATTTCTATGGCAGTCCCTTCCATTCCCATAGAACCAAGCCTCTGGCCCGGGTTTTTAACCTTAAACCTTAACGGCCTGCCTTCCTTATCCCACAATGGCCCGCCAATATCATGCTGGCCGCAGGCGTTTATCTCAAACTCCGTATAGCCCTCTTCAAGTTTTTTGTATATTTCCTGCAATAACTGCTGGGTTGATATTCTGTGCCCGTCAACTATGCCGTTTATTATTGCTATTGTGTCTGTTTTTTCTTGTGATTCAGGCATATTACCCTCGTTAATTTTTTATAATCCTATTTTGCCTATATATAGCTTTACATAACATTAAAAATATCTTTAACCATAACTATTATAGTACAAACCCTAAAATATACCGTTGAAAAATTTTTACAGGTTACTAATGTTAAGTTTTGTAAAAATAATTAAAATAAATTTCCCCAAAAGTCATTTTCGTTATTAGTATATACTTTATATATACAAGAGTATATCACCAATAACAAAATGTGAGGTTATTATGAACTTAAATTTTGGTAGCTTTTCATCAATGTATACCTTTCCGTATAACAATACCGGATATTACAACCAACAGCAGGCAAGTTTATTTGGTAATATCAATAATTCTATATTTGCTGATAATTCATATGCAAGTATGTTTGGGTCCGGCAGCTATAACCAAACCGGTTCAATATTTGGCTCAGGTCAAACAGGGAATTCATTTTTTGGAATGCTCCAGATGCTTATAAAAATAATGCCGATGTTATCATTCTTTAATTCGTTAATAGGATCCGGCGATAAAAAAATTGATAAGAAATATGATGAAGATGGAAATCTAATTTCTAAAATTATTGATAATAAAAATGGAACCAAGGACGTTATCTGGTATAACCCTGATGGAAGCATTAAAAAAACAGCTTTAAGAGTTGAAAATAAAGACGGTACCCAAACAGACTATTTAAAAGATGCTGATGGAAATAACATTGGAACAACTACATGGGATGACGATACCGTAATAAGAAAAGATGCTAAAGGCAACCTTATATCAATTAAAGAGCCGTTGCTTAACGATTCAAATGAAAATATCGGAAGATTAGAAACCTATTATGACAATGACGGTACTATAAGAGAAATCGTTCATAGAACTGAAAATGAAGATGGCTCAAAAGAATTCAAAACTTACTCCGGAAGCGGCGAACTTCAGAGAGTTATAACTCGTGTTGAAAATGAAGATGGTTCTTATACAGACACTATGGTAGATGAAAATGGCGTCAGCCTTGGAAGTACTACTATCAGCGATGATATTACAATCAGGAAAGGTGCTGACGGTAATATTGATTATAAAATAGAAAATAATGACGATGGAACGCAGGATATCACCTGGTATAACGAAGACGGTGAAATTACAAAGACCGCACACAGGGTCATTGAAGCTGACGGTACAAAGATAGATTATATGAAAAACGCTGATGGTGATGATATAGGTGTTACAGCCTACAAACAAGGCAAATCAGCCAGATACGATGCTGACGGAAACATTATGCACACTTCGGTAAACAATACAGATGGTTCTAAAACTGTAACCTGGTATGATGATGACGGTAATATATCCCAAACAGCTCGCAGGGTCAGAGACGATGACGGAAATATAGTAGATTACATAAGCAACGCTGACGGCGAAGAGCTTGGATACAAAAAGTATGATCAAAACTGGAAACTGCTTGAATCTACAGTAGAAAGCTAAATTAATAAATAATCTTATATAAAAAAGAGGCAGTTAAAGACTAACTGTCTCTTTAAATATACAAGGCTAAATTTGCCTATAACCTAACATCCGTATTGAATACCCAGCTTATCAGCGATAGCTTTATCCGTAGAGACCAGCGCATCAGAGCGTCCAACCGGTAAAGAGCTGTTTCCTATTGGCGCGAGAATCTTTTTAACTTCACTATCAAGTGATAAGAAATAGTTAACAACATTTTGAGCGACTTTATCCACGTCAAGTCTTCTGGTGAGAACGGGATTCTGGGTGCAGATCCCCACCGGACAAAGTCCTGTGTTGCATGCGTTGCATTTTCCATTATCATTACCTACACAGCCTGCAAGCTGGAGCATGAGTTTTCCTGTGAATATCCCGTTTGCGCCAAGGCATATCATTTTAATCGCGTCAGCAGCGAGGTTTCCGGTCATGCCAAAACCACCGCCGGCCCACAGGGGAATTTGTCCCTGCTTGCCCTGGTGAACCGCCGCATTATAGCAATCTCTTAACTTGGAGACAATCGGATGACCCGTATGGTCAAGTGAAATCTCATGAGCCGCCCCTGTTCCGCCGAAAACACCGTCAAGGAAAAATCCGCCAACTATGTTATAGGGGTCTCTTAACAGGTTGTTATAAACAGAAACACTGGTTGCGCTCGCTGAAACCTTGATAGCAACCGGAACCCTGAACTTAAACGCCGCATTAAAGGAAAGAAACATCTTTTGCACGCTTTCCTCGATAGAGTATAGTCCCTGGTGGTTAGGCGGGCTGAGAAGGTCAGCCTTTGGAACCCCTCTGATTTCCTGGATATGGCGGGCAACTTTTTTTGCCTGCAAAAGACCTCCGTCTCCGGGTTTTGCACCCTGGCCTATTTTTATAAGCACTCCTGCCGGGTCTTCCTGCATTTCCGGCATTGCTGCAACTATTCTGTTCCAGCCAAAATGCCCGGATGCTATCTGTAAAATAAAATATTTTAAGTACTCTGACTTTAAAAGCCTGAGCGGCATACCGCCTTCTCCTGAGCACATCCTGACAGGGATTCCTGCCTGCTCATTAAGATAAGCTGTTGCAATTGACAGGGCTTCCCACATCCGGCATGATAAGGCACCAATTGACATATCACCGATGATTACCGGATAAACCCATCTTACAGGAGGAGTTTTTTCGCTCAGTTCAATTTTTCCGTCTTTAACGCTGAAAGGAAGCTGTTCAGGCGGTAATATTCTTCCCAGCGGGGCAAGCATGTCAAAAGTGTGCCTCTGGGCGTCAAGTGAAGGGTCAGTCATCTGGGAAATCCGGCCTACTATGATTTTATCAAGGGCCCTATCCTCAGAATTCAGGTTTGACCTGCCTCCTCTTGTATGAGAATTGCCTGTATATCCCCTTATCTTCATTGCAAATTTGTTATCAGGGTTTCTAACCGGCTTTATAGCTTCGTTAGGGCAGACTTTTTCGCATATTCCACAGCCGCGGCAATAGTTTGAAATGTTTACTACCTGCCGGATTATTGGCATGGTCTCAAATTTAACATGAGGAGTAGGGGTTAGGCCCTGGCTTGTAACTTTTCTTCTTTTTTCAACACTGGCTTCTATTGAACCAAAAGGGCATGACGCCACACATTTCCCGCAGAAAGTGCATCTGTGGGTATCATATTCTATCTGCCAGGACAAATCGTCTCTGGATAGCTCATTTACTCTTACTGTTGCCATTTTTCGACCTTCAAATCATTATTAATGATTACTGTTTCTCTTTCATGCGGATATATGTCTTCATCCCAGTTTCTTTCAGGAATAATTTCGTTTATACCATTGACTTCTGAGGTTATAACTACTGTTTCATCAGTCCCGCCAACTACAACCGGTCTTAATTTTTTTGAATCGCAACAGGTGAATACTGTCCCGTCAGGTAAGACTCCTATAATTGTGTTTGGACCGTTGATTTCAAGGTGAGCCAGGGATTCTTTTATTTTTAGCAGAATATCCTTATCCTCCCTTCTTACAATCTCTTCATATGGTAAAGGAGTTATTGTATGCTTATAGTAGGACAATGGCCATTTTAAAATCTTGCTTAAATAGTGCAGGGTATATAAAAAGCACTGTGAATCCGATTCAAAGCCTAAATATCCTTTATAAAGGCTTTTCTGGAAAAGCTTGTTTTTCTCAAAAAATGTATTTTCCCCGTTTACCAGGGCTGTATAGCCCTGAAGAAAAAACGGGTGGGCTGCATAGCGTACTATATCATAGTTTGTATTTTGCCTGCACTGGGCAGTTATTATTTTAGCTGTAAAATAATTGTTTTCTTCCCATAAACCAAAGTACAGGCCTATGTCTTTAGGATCTCCAATTTCTTTTAAAGTCAGCACATCGGGCCAGAAAGAATAAATAAAGCCTTTTTCCTCTTTTTCCAGGGCTTTTCTTATTTTTAACCTGGTACTTACAAGCAGGTCTTCTTTTTCTTCCTGTGTAGCATGCTTATATGTTTTTGGATACTGTAAAACTAGAAACACATACTGCGGCATGGTTTCAATTATCAGGTTTTCTGAATAGTTTGTTTCGGGGTTCCATTGCATTACACGGGTAAACCCTTCAGCAGAAAGGATATTATCCGCTAGATTCATACCTTCATCAGTACATGCCATTGATAAAACAGGCAGGTCTTTATAGTCAGTGAACATTCCGCCAAGATCCTGCATTACCATTGCAAAACCGGAATTATCATGTCCTTTTTGCTGAGACCTCATAAGGTATAGAGCTTTTGAGGGGTGAAGGTACTTTTTTGACTTAATCGCGCCTATTCTGCACATAAATTATCCTCTTGCAAGACAGGGTTTTTGGTTAGAATAAAATCTTATTCTAATCATTTAGATTATGTCAACTATGATGCTTGTAGTCAATTGATTATTGTAAATGTTACACTTTATCTGTAATTTTTTGTTTGTTCCTTAAGCAGGCGGTTCAGGTTAAATAACCTGAGACTATCCGCGAAAAATTTGACGAAATAAGGAATTTATCTTAACACCACGTCAAAAAAAACACTACCATTTATTTATCCTTAGTAAGTTCCAGTTTATATCCTAAAACTTCTACGATATCTTTAAATTCATTGTATTTTAATGAATCTATAGCCAATTTTCTGGATAAACCTTTCAAAGTGTAGCTCTTACCTGTCTTAACAGATAATTTCTTTGCTAATTCTGTTAAAGTGATATTTTCTTTAGCAAGTAAAATTTTTATATCTTCTTTTGATGACATCTATCTTTCTTTTTTTAGAATTATCACCATAAATATTGACATATTTTTATATTAAAAGTAATATTGTCATCATAAAACCAGATAATTCTAATTAAAATTAGATAACATCGCAAAAATTCTTAACAAGAGGAAGCAAATGAACATTGAAGAAAAATGGCATAAGAAGATGGACGAATTAACTCATGAGGCGGATATGCTTTTAATGGTTATGAACGATGCCCTAAAAGTTTATCAGGATAATGATGAAATTTGCGCTATTAGCTATTTATCTGAGATTATCCGCAAAAAATTTGACGAAATAAGGAATTTATTTTAAATAACCTGAATCACGAATTAAATACTTAAAAAACTAACATGTCAGGTAGTTAATTACTAATCTTACCACCAGCGCATTTTTCGCAAATGCCAAAGATTTTGAACTGGTAATCGCGCATATCAAAGTTATTTTGCTCTTTTGCAATCTTCAGGGCAAGTTCATGAAGGTCTTTGTCTTCCTCAAACTCCACAGTAAGCCCGCATGTAACACAAACCATATGGTGGTGCTGCTTTTGAGAGGTTTTTAGCTCATAATGCTTGTGATCTTCACCAAAATCAAGCTCTCTTATAAAGCCGTTTTCCACTAAAAATTTCAGGCTTCTATACAAAGTGGCAAGACTTATCCGGATTTGTCTATCCATAAGCTTTTTGTGAAGCTCTTCCGCGCTTAAATGTTCTGCTTCCGGCAATTCATAGAACAGCTCCAGAAGTTGTTTACGCTGAGGTGTAATTCTATGGCCTTTTTCTCGAAGTTTATTTAGTTTTTCACTATTAGTTTCCCGCATAATGAAAAAATTTTTCCTTGTATTTTAAATTTAAAAGCCTGATGTTCCTATTGGACTGTTTCTTTTAGGAACTGGAGCGGTTCTTTTTGTCCTTTTTACTTTAATTCTCTTTACCGGCACAGGAACCGGGTTAAATTTTTCCTTTTCATCCTTAATTTCCTCTAACGTTTTTGTACCTGGGCCATGCTGGTTTTGATCATCCTGTTCTTCATCAATTACCTCGCTGTTTTCTCTTACAAGACGCTCTTTTTCTTCCTCTTCAAGAATCTTTTCAAGCTCTTCTTCATGGATTCCCGGCTCATAAGTAGTATCTACGATAACTTCCGGGTACATAAAGTCCATTATAGGCTTATTTGCAGTGATTACCCGCATGTAATCCCGCCAGATAGCAGCTGGCAATGAGCCTCCTGTAAGCTCACCTGTTGATGTGTTATTGTCGTTTCCTACCCAGACAGAGGTTACAATATCAGGAGTGAAACCTACAAACCAGGCGTCCCTGTATGCGTCAGTTGTTCCGGTCTTGCCGGCTGAAGGCCTGCCTATGTTTGAAGCCACGCCTGTACCGAATTTCACCACCTGCTTTAGCATTTCCACCATGTAAGCAACGGTTTTGATCCCTAAAATTCGCTGATAGGAATTATTTGCAACGTAAATTACCTTGCCGTTTGCGGTTTCAATCCTTTCAATACCATAGGGCTCGACTTTTATGCCGCCATTTGCAAGGATTCCATAGGCAGTTGCGAGTTCAATAGGCTTAACACCGCTTGAACCAAGGGCAATAGTCGGGTCATTTTCTATGGGGGTAGTTATTCCCATCTTCCTGGCGGTTGCTACAACTTCTTTTACGCCAACATCCATAATTACCTGTGCAGCAACCACGTTTGATGATATAGCAAGCGCCTTGTAAAGGGGAATTTCCCTCCTGTACTTCTTTCCATAGTTTTGAGGTTTCCAATCGCCAATTATGATAGGAACATCCTGGTATTTTGTAAATGGAGTAAGCCCGTTTTCCATGGCAGCAGTATATACAAACATCTTAAATGAAGACCCGGGCTGCCTTACCGCCTGGGAAACCCTGTCAAACTGGCTTTCATTATAATCTTTCCCTCCAATATATGCCATGACCTTACCGGAAACAACATCATAAGAAATTAATGCTGCCTGCTGCTGGGGCCCGGTGAATCCCCACCCTTTAAGATTTGCTTTAACGCTGTTCTCTGCGGCTCTCTGGTATTCATAATTTAAGGTTGTATAGATTTTATAACCGCCCTGAACAACTTCCTGTTCAGTTATTTCAACCTTTTCCTGAAGCTCTCTCATTACAAAATCCACAAAATAAGGCGCTTTTTTAAGAGTAATTCTTTTTGATTTTGAAGTTAGCTTTATTTCTGCGTTACTGGATTTTTGAGCCTGCTCTTCATTAATATGGCCGTCTTCTGCCATTCTGTAAAGAACCATGGCACGGCGTTTCTTGGCCAGGTCTTTGTTTCTAAACGGGGAATACAGTGAGGGCGCCTGCGGCATTCCTGCTATTAGCGCACATTCCTCTAAATTCAGGTCTTCTACCTTTTTATCAAAATAAATATCTGCTGCTGCTGCTACTCCATATGCCCCTTCTCCAAGATAAATATTGTTTAAGTACATTTCAAGAATTTTATCCTTGGAAATCGTCTTTTCCAAACGATGAGCAATTATTAATTCCTTGAACTTACGGGTAAACGTCTTTTCCTGGCTAAGAAACAGCACTCTTGCAAGTTGCTGTGTTATTGTGCTTGCGCCCTGTACTATTTTTCCGGCTTTGATGTTTTTTATTGTCGACCTGAGCAGGGCTGTTACATCAAATCCAGGATGGGAATAGAAGTTTTTATCTTCAATAGAGACTATTGCTTTTTTTAAATCATCAGGAATCTTGTCAACACTGACTTTTTTATAGTTATAAGCCCCAAATGTCCTTATTAGATAGTTATCATCAGAAACTATCTGCGAAGTCAGGGTCGGCTCATACTGCTCAATCTGTTCAATAGAGGGAAGACTCTTTAAATGCATTAATCCTGCTGTGATTCCCGCGAAAAAAAAGGCAATCAGCAGGATTACAAGGTATAATAAATTGCCTTTTCTCCTATTATAGAGGCCTATCATTTGTTTTTTACCCTAACTGCCACGATAAATAACTATAATTAAATTATATAACAGAATTATAGTTAACCTGAATCACGAATTTAATACTTAAAACTGATTTTTTGAAATAGTTGTAAAAATAGGTTAGACCTCTATTAGAGCACACTGCAAACTCAAAATAGAGGTCTAATAATATTATGAATATATACATACAATTTATCAAATAAATATTGGCTTACGGAAATTTTAAAAGTTCTGATATTCCACGAAAGTATTACCGGGAGTTACTGACAGGTTTAGAAAAACTTAAACGGATTGATACTGTAGGCCAACTTGTAATTTTTGAAAATCTATTGGTTGAACCTGGCTCTATTATTTTATTGTATAATGACTCGGATAAGCCCCCCAGGCCTCAAGGGTGCAATAGCGTCAAATGTATTAAAACGCTCTTGCATCAAATTAAGTAAATGCAATAGACTAGGCCTTGAAACTGCTATCGGAACTGTTCCTTCCATAAATAAAATTCCCCCTAATATTATCTGCTTTATTTCTTTATATTTTTGTAAAAACAATTTATGGTTTAAAATTGTTATCAAAATTTTCATTACTTTTTATATACTTTCATCTTGCCCTCCCTCCAAACATTCTTCACCAGTATAGTCTGTATAATCTCAGGCTTGTTTTATCTTCGCTGTTTAAAAATCAGGACTTACGCAAAGTAGAAAAAATTCATAAAAAAGAAACATCCTGATTCGTCTTTTTTTCCAAGAAGTGTCAGGATGTAATTATGATTGATTCTAATTACACAATGGCTCTATTATCAACAGAAGGCAAATTTTCCTGCCTTAAATCTGCTGAAAATATTGAAAAAGTTTCTCACGATAAATTAACCAGATTTTTATCTTGTTTTGAA
>JANQEB010000296.1 GCA_028278605.1 Candidatus Gastranaerophilales bacterium | reverse complement strand
TCATGTGTTACATGAGATATAGAAAATAAAAACTTATTTTATCCTTTTACTACAGGGATACAGAGTCCAGATATTCAAAATGCCATAATGCAGTTATATCATGGCTTATCATGATTCAAAACCCTGAATTCATGACCCATTCTGCTTTTGCATGTTTAGAATTCTAAAACTTACATATATAGATAATATACAGGCATCTAATAATATTATTTTGCATTATACTTAGTACCTAATCTAAATTGTAAAACCATTGATGTGGCTGATAAAATCCGATAAATTTATTGTAAGGGAGTGGTATAAAATCACATCATGTTAATTAATTTTCTAAATTTAGCAGAATTTTTTTAACTGCCTGCGGGTCATTATTTACTGCTTCAATAAACATAAACAGAATAGCTTTATTGTTTTTTAATACCTCTATAAGTTGTCTGGTCTCAAGTTCTGTTAAATATTGCATAATTACACTTTCCCTAAAATCATCTGCCTTATTCAGGCCTGTCTGGTGTGAAGCCTCAACCAGCCGGCCGTCAGGGTGGACTTCACAAATTTTTTCCGTTTTGTCGCTTTCAACATATTCAACCATTATAGACCTGCCAAGTTTTTTAGCAATTTGCTTTAGCTGCTCATCATCAACCGTTTCTATTTCTTTTTCAGCTATGCCAATATTGTTTATAATTTCAGCCCTGACAGTATGGTCTGACTTAATCACCCTTAAATGCGGACAATTATAAGTCCCTGTAGCTGCAATATAGTCTTCATGTTCAATATACATCGGGCCTTCAGCAGTTTTCCACCACTTGAAAGGGATTTTATATTCTTCTTCAAGAATAAGGGCAAGTTCATCGGGAACATCCTGCTTCTCCTGTTCCACAAATCTTACAGTATTTAATTTTAAGCCGTATTCATCGGCGAATTCAGCCTGTGTTAAATGTTTTATATTTTCCCTTATTTCTTTAACTTTTTTTCCGGGAGTCATTTTTATTTTCCATTTAATAGATGTAATTTAACCCTTGTATTAAAAAAATATGATAAATCGTATAAAAATATCTTGACAGTCATAAAAAAATATCTTATATTGAATTTGAAGAAGTTAAGCTGCGCATAGAAGCCCTAAAAAGTTCCTAAGCGCAAAGTATTTTTATCGTTAACCATCATAATTATTTAATAGTTTAATCCGAAAAAAGAATTTATGCCAGATGTAAAACTTTGGCAATATTTAACAAGCCTTTGCGTAAATTAATAGAAAGGAACTTAAGCAATGAAACCGAAAAACCAAAAAGAAGGTGTATTTTTAGAAGTAATTAACCAGCTGGAAGCTCAGGGAAAAAATTTAAAACCAATACTAAAAGGATATATTTTGCTTGCTATAGGAGCTGTTGAAATGATCTTATTATATGGTTACAGCAGGACAAAAGAAGAAATTAAATATTTACGGCAACTATTATAAAGAGTCGCGGGGCTTGGCGTTAGGGGAAGCATAGCCTCATTCATGCCAGGCCAGTCCTGAAAAAGTACCTATCTATCAATTAAAATATTTTTAATCAACTCAACCTGTTTATGCAGGGAATTTTTCAGGTCATAGTTTTCAACAACAGTTTTTCTGGCATTTATGCCAAGGTGTCCCAGACTGCCCCTGTTATCCAGCACAAAATCCACTTTTTCCACTATTTCTTGCGGTTTAAAGAAATCAAAAAGCAAACCGTTGTCTTCATCTCGTATAACCTCAACAACAGGCGGTGTAGAAGAAGCCAGGACAATACAACCGCAGGACATCGCCTCAAGCATTGACCAGGAAAGCACAAACGGATAAGTAGGGTAAATATGAACCGACGATACCTGCAAAAGTTTCAGGTATTCAGCATATGGCAGGCTTCCGGTAAAGTGCAGCCTGGTCATATCATATTCATATTTTTCCAGCATTAATTTTTTAAAGGACTGTCCCTCAGGAAGCTTTGCCCCATAGCAAACCCTGTCCTCCCCGGCAATGAGAATTTGTGCATCAGGCCGTTTTTTCTGAATCTCGGACGCTGCTTCCATAAATTGCGGAAAACCCCTGTAAGGCTCCATCCCCCGTGTTGCATAAGTTATAATCTCATCTTTAGCGCTAAACTCCCTGTCATTAAACTTAAAAACCTCATTCTCAGCTGGCCTGAAAAATCCGGTATCAATTCCCTCATGAATCACAGAGGCTTTAGAATGAAACTCAGGGGGGATCTGCTGAAGTTGCCATTTAGTTGGTGTAATTGCCCTATCACAGGTGTACAGGTCAACCAGGAGATGGGAGTTTTTATACCTGGTTTTTGCCCTTGAATCTATCTGAGGCGGTAAAACAAAATCTATATCACTGTTTTCAGCCCTGTAAAACCATTCTATATGCGCAATTACCTTTGCTTCCGGGAAAATTTCCTTCATAAATGAAACAGGGCCCCAGGAGTGCCCGACTATTACATCAGGTATAAACCCTTTTCGCCTGAGGTTAAGTGCTGCCCTTAAAGCACCCTGCCCGTGAAGTACAGACTCTTCGGTAAAGCGCAGGTAATGGTGAGTTTCTTGCCCGGGTTCCCTGTGAAGGCCGTAAGGTATCTTTGTAACCCCCGGAATATTAGGGCTGTCTTTCCTGTTTGTGAGAAAAACAACCCGGTTCCCTTTATCCCCGGCAAGATATGTTGCCAGGTGCCTGAACTGGGCCGGGAAATTTCTATGTAAAAATAATATCTTCATCAATCAAATACTAATTAAAATATATTTTCTACTCAACAGTAGAATTTTAAAACTCTCAATAACTCCGGGTACACAATCTATAAACATCTTATACACTCGAAATTATTGACATTGTTAAATTATTTTATAAAAAAGGCAATTTTTTAATACTTTTTGTTTTTATATTGATATAAAGGGAAAGGTAAAAGGATAATTTTTAGATTTTTTTTTTAAAAAAAAAGCTGTTAAATAGCTTATCAAAAGTAGAAGTTTTTAGCGAAAAAGAGAGGGAAAACCAATGGGAGATGGAACTATTAGAACGAGTACTCCGGCTTATCCGGTAACACCAAGAGATACTGCTGAGGCCAAAGCTCTTGCCGCAGCTGTAAGACGTGGGGGTGAGTTAGGGGTGGATTTAGAAAATGAGAGGGGATATCGTTCTATTGAACTTTATAACGCTACGATTGCTTTAAAAACTAACAATCCTTATGCAAGAGCTTCCTGTGTGGCTGCAGGAAATGAAGCAGGATTTGATGAATATGAAATGAACGCAATATGCCATGAGCCATTTAAAGGTAATCCCAATGCGGTTAAGCAGATTTTTCCTTTTCCATAGTGATAAAAAAGATTAAAACTAATTTTTTATATTCTTAGAATTTTTATTGGTTATTAAAAAAAAAGGAAAGGAAATGTCAGAACCGTTTATTTGCAACCCAGTTAATCTTAGTAAAATAGAAGAAATGCGCAGTCCCCGTACGCTTTTTATTCCAATTTCTGCGGGAGAAAATCCGTCAATGGAAGAAATGCGGGAGCTTTGTGAAAATAGCATTGATACGGGATGGCGTGGTGGGGAAATAAGCGTTCACCCCGGAAATGGCGGCGTTACCTGTGTAATTCCAAAAAATAAAGGCCCATTAAAATTAACAGGGGATTTTGAAACATATTATGCGGATTGTGAAAGAGAGTTAGCCCCAGGTAGGGAAAATTCCGACGCACCTGACGGTGATAGGTGCAGCACAGGGGGAATTTTTAGAGGTTTACATAGAATAAGCCTTGCTCTTAAGGGCAAAGACGGTTGTTAAAACCATAATATCATCACGAGGCATAAAACTCTGCTGTACAGGGGAAATCCAACATTTTCGGAAGGTTACTATAGTGATCTTAAAAAACTCGAATTATTAAGGAACAAACAAAAAGTTTTTACATCTGTTTTGTATTTTACGTCATCCTGAGCCGCCTCCCGCCATAAGCGGGGCGGGCGAAGGATCTCAAGGTTTAAAATGATGAGATTCTTCGCTTCGCTCAGAATGACGAAATGAGTAAAAATTTTTTGTTACCTACTTAAATAGCTGAAAGGATTGATATGATTGACTAAAAATTCCTTTAGGGAGGTTTGGGTGAGTGTTTCAAGGAATTTTGAGAAAATGTAATAACTCGAGTTTTTTACAATTTTTCTTTTGGAATGTCATACCTGAAGTTAAAGGTAAAAGTAGGCTTATCATCAGGTATAATTATAAAATCAATGCCTGTATTATTTCTGGTAAAGCCAATCACCGGCATTATCACAGGAGTAATCCCGCCAATATTAGGATAACGGTCGCCATAACCGTGTAATCCGATTAGTTTATATTTAATGTCAAATTTAAATTTTTCTGTAAGTTTTTTTTCATAAAGCTTTCTGCTTATCCCGGCATAAAAAGTCTGGTCTGAAAAACTGTTTTTAAATGTGCCTATGCTATACCCTTTGTAGTCAAGCCCGATAAGGTTGTGGGTTTCATTATGCTCATCATTTTTTGAAGTGTGATGGCTGAACATGCCAAGTAATACAGAGTTATTAATAGGTTTACCCTTGATAAAAGCCCATATTTTACCTGATTTTTTATTATTTAAGGGCTTTTTATCTTTGGAAATCCTTAAATCAAAAGGCTCTGGAGGAATTTTCTCTTCAACCTCCAGGTCAGGAATTCCATATTCATTGCCAAAATTTTTAAAAATCCCTGCTTGTACCTGAGCGTAAGTCCTTCTGAATGCTGGAGTTCTTTTTGAGTTTATAAAAGAAGGATATAAAACCTGTTTATCATAAGGCTCGAAAAATTCCGGGATTGTTAATGGTTTTTCAATAGTTTTTTCGACGTCTTTCTCAGGGGAATTGTCTATTTTCCCGGCTTCTTCACGGGGCAAGTTAATTCCAGCCGGGCCGGGTTTAGTTACTGCCTGCTCATCAGGAACCCGGGCAAACGCCGGGCAGGTCAGGAAAAATAAAACTGTAAAAAAATAAATTATTATCATTTTACCTTAAGTTTATATAATTATTATCACATTAATTGTATATAAAAAATTCAGGTTTCATTCCTGAAATTAAATTGATTTTAATATTTATAATAAAAAATTCAACCCTGCAAAATAACTATACAGGCAGGGGATTGATTTTGTTAAAATATAAACCGGTATGGCAAAAAGCATCTACAGCTCCTGCATTCGCAAGAAAAGCAGGCGGTACTATTCGTATTACACAGCAAAGCCCCTGCATCCAACCCTTAAAATATTGCTGTTATTGCTTTTCATCCTCAAAGTCTACAGCCTTATACTGTTTAACTATGGTTCCTGATTACTGTTAAAGTAAACTCCTGACACACCGGACAGAAAACGCGTACTGGGTACCATCATAATACGGACCGTTCAAGACATAATGGATGGATCCGTAGTATAGAGACTGATTAGGCAGCTCTAACGCCCTCACTGCTTGCGGGTTGCACTTATTATCGGTCGAACCCTTACAGCCAGGATACTGATGGCACTTCGGCGGGGAGTAGAAATCGCAAAGTCCAAGATCCTCAAATTTAGTAATAAATATAACCAATTCACCCTCCGTCGGTAAGCGCCAGCCTGTTGAGTTTTTTGTGCATTTACCATCACTGCAGCCCTCTCCGTATTGTGCGGGATCAGGGTAGTTTAATTCATGACATGCTGCTATTGCACCGGGATAATTGCATAGGTATTTATCAGTCTTACCACCGCCTAAATCATTGCCGCACCCTGTACCGGTACAGTAATCCGCTTTTCCGTACCAGCACCCGGGTTCGTTATCTCCACAGGCACCACCAGCACAGGGATAGAGATCACTTTCAACAATATGGCTATGATCTGCCATATTACAGTTTGTCACCCTGAAACTATAATCAACCCCGGTTTCTGTATAAAGAAAATCCGTAGTAGCCCCCTGGGGATTAAAACAAGTATTTATAGGGTCAGGAGGGTCTATATAGGGCTGGCACCTTGAACTTGCAAGACTGGGCGGACTGTCCCCGGCCTCGGTCAAATTGTAATAATCCATCTCAGGAGCAGCTCCCCAAACTGAGAAAATTTCATTGCAATTCCGGTTGTAATGCCATAAGCGCCCGTATCCGCAATCCCCGGGCACATATTCGTCCGCGGGAATATCCCCTTCCGCAGCGGTATTATACCCGCACCCCGTTATTGCAGCACTTGCCTTGTTCGTCATATTACAATAAACTTCTTTAAGGTCGTCAGCCCCCCTGTATGTAAGATAAAAATTCCCTGTCTCCACCCCTTCCCATTCTGTCTTAACCTGTACACAACCGTGATTATAACCATTAATATACCCCGCCTCACAATCCCCGGGAACCAGCGAGTTACACCCGCTTATTGCCGCAGATGCAAGATTTGTCATATTGCAATAAACATCTACAGGAGTATTGCCGGGCTGTGTTGGATCACCTTTTGAAGTCAGCTTATAATCCCTGCTATCAGCTTCGCTCCAGACTGATTTTACCTCATGACAGCTCCTGTTGTATTGCTTATCATAGCTGTATTTACAGGCAGCCGCATTGCCTTCGTTACACTGCTGTATCCACCACGTTATATTAAAATCCAGTAGTTCACAGGCTATATTATTTCCTAAATTCTGTAAACCAGGGTCATGATCAGGCTTCTGATCATTAAAACAGGCATAATCTACTTCTTTTACAAGATTTGTTATGTTCTTGGTCAATAATTTCTCCAGCCTGTCCCTGACGTATATCCCGCCTAAAGTTATATCTGTGTATTGATGAAGGTAATATGTTAAATCCAAAAAGTTCTCCTCATCATCGCAATAAGGAGATATATCCTTTCCTGATTTCCAGCAGGAATATATGAAATAATCGCAGGCTTCTTTACCTCCCCGATCACACGCTGTGCGGAGCAGTTTTTTAGCCGTTGTTTTCAGGGAGTCTGCTCCGTTGTTTGCGTACCATGTTGCTGTTTTCAAAGCCCTGCCCCTGTTGTATTGAGTATCTGTTACCGCAGCCCAGCACTTTGTGCCTTCAGCGGGAAGCTCTGTAGTCCCGTCGATTTCTTTATACCATTCAGCAGGGCTTTCAGATATACAAATTATTGTATTTCTGTCAACGCCTGTTTTATTCTGAGCCATTTTTGTCATCAAAGGCATTGCCGATGCTGTTATTACTCCTATCACCATCAGCGCAACTAAAATTTCTGCAAGGGAAAAACCTCTGGTTTTAAACATATTCATAAGCTCCGTTTAATCAAATAGTTTTTAAAAACTATTTTGTATAAAAATCT
>JANQEB010000276.1 GCA_028278605.1 Candidatus Gastranaerophilales bacterium | reverse complement strand
ACCCTAAAGGTGGAAAAGAGGCTCCGCCTCTTTTCGATTCTCTATAATTTTTTGGCATGAATGAGCTTTAAAATGACCGGCAAAGCCGGACCATTTTACACTCCCGCTTCGCAAACAAATGTTGCTCAGTCATATCCTGGCTTTTGGCTAATTAGAGATTGGGGTTAAACAGGTTTATACTGCATATCAAATTCTTGGATATTTTTATAAAAATGTAATACTAAGAAAGCTGTATTAGCAATCATTGTTGAGGAAGGGCAAAAAATTTTTACATCTGCTCTGTGTTAAGTCATCCTGAGCCGCCTCCCGCCATAGGCGGGTACCGGGCTCGCAATGACGTTGTTCATCAGTTACAATATTACCGCTACCAAATTATTTTGTTTTAGCAGAGGTCTTATCTAAGCCCAATTGCTGATGAATGTAAGCTCTTGCCTGAGAGGGAATAATATTTTCGCAGAATTCCCAGGCTGGTGTATAGTTTTTTTCTTTGGAATTTTCTTTAAAATTTTTGTAAAGGCAATAACCCTGATCCCCTTCGGAGTGTGCGGCTGATGACTCTGTCATCAGGAAATACCCGCAGTTTGAGCATATTTTTAAAGAAAAGCCGTGTTTTTTAAGTTTTTCAACAATTTCTTCTACTGCATAACTTGTTCTTGGCTGCTTTGAGGAATGGAGCTTTTTGTCGCGGAAAAGAAATGTTGCTCTTGCATTTTCGTCTGTTTTAATTATTTCAATTTTACAGGGGAATTCTTTTTTCCCATCAGTAATGGTTACGTCTGTTGTGTGTTTTTCAAAATTAATAGTTCCGGGATTATAGAATTCTTTTTCTTTTTTACTGCCGGAGGGTGATATAAAACCAACCAGTATTGATCTTAAATAAATTACAGGGGCTAATAGTGATAAAAGAAAAAAATGATAATATTCATATATATTTGCTCTTAAGGCAATAAGCGAGTATAAATCAGATAAAAATTTTGCGCCCAGGAGCAAAGCGGAATACTTAACCCCGATGGTTTCTGAAAAATACGCGGCAGGGTAAGTAACACACACCCCAATCAATACCGCATTGCAAAAAACAAATAAAGTTCCTGACGGGTAAAGCATTGACAGGATAAATTCTTTAACGGAAAGCTTGCTTTTTGACAGCAGAATACTAAAATTGTTTAAAAATGCTTTCAGGGCTCCGTATCTTTGTTGATATTCTTTTGTTGCAATGGACTTTAGGGTTTCAATCTGGTTTTTATAAACTGTAATTTCGCTGGAATATGCGACAGGTACTCCAAAGTACTTTAATTTAACAGGATATTCAAACTCTTCAAACCCGTTATCAAATGATTCAAATTCAATTTTTTCAATTACGTCCTGGTTTATCAGTAACACATCAGTGTCAATTATATTTCCCAGTGATGTATGGAATCTTCCATGCCTGACTACCCTGCTGTTAAGTTTATTTTTCAGGTTTACCAGCCTGTTAATAAGGAAATTCTTTCTTTTAACTGTTTCACCGGCTATAACAGACTCTTCGTTAAGGTTGGCATTGGCTTTTTCCAGGAAATCGCTTTTAATTTTGCAATCAGCATCAAGAAATATAAACGCATTTGTGTTTTCAAAAGCCCTGATTCTTTCCAGAAGCCAGGCATATGCCTTGAATTTACCTATGGGTTTTACATCTGTATTAATTCTCCAGAGCTTAGTCCCGCCAAGAATCTCTAATAGTTTGATATTTTCTGTATCGCAGTTATCAAGGATTATGTTTATTGAGTATTTGTTCGGGTCATAGTTTTGCTTTGAGAAAGATTCAACAAGCTGTTTTACTTTTGAGGAATTATTATGTGAATAGATAATAACAGTGAATTTTTTATCGAATTTTATATCGTAATCACGTTTTTCGATATCATAAAGCTTGCCTTTAGATGACCTGAGTATTATTACATATTTGTAAACTGTGTAATATACCAGATAAATAAAGATTGCCCAGGCAATGATATCAACAATTATCATCTACAATTCCTATTTATTGAGTAAAAAATTAAGCGAGGTTGTTCATTAAATAAATATAATATTAAATATTATACGAAACATAAAAAACAAACAAAAAATTTTGGTAATGATCAATTAATGAGTAAAAATTTTGGTAGTGGTATTTTTTGACGTGGCGTCATTGCGAGGAGTGAAACGACACTTCGGCTTCGCTCAGCACAGGCATGAGGTACCTGCCGCCTCTAGTTACAATCAGATGTAAGACGTTTTGAAATTTCACTTACTGTTTCAGCAAGATTCTGGTTAACCTGCAATTCTTCTTTCATTTTTTCATAAGCGTAAAGTATTGTTGTATGTTTTCTTCCGCCAAAAGCTTCGCCAATAGTAGGAAAACTGGACTTTGTCATGTCTCTTGCCAGGTAAATTGCAACCTGCCTTGCCTGTGAGATTTCTTTTGACCTTGACTGGCCTTTGATTTCAGACGGTTCAATACAAAAACTCCTTGCTGCAGCGTCAATTATTTTTTCTATGTTTAAATTTCTTATTTTCCCGGATACATTTAGAATTTTCTTCACTGTTTCAATTGTCAGCGGCTGGTTATTAATGCTAATGTAAGCAATAACCCTGTTTAAAGCTCCTTCCAGTTCCCTGATATTATTTTGAAAAGCGGTTGCAATAACCTCCAGTACCTCATCAGGCACTGATAAGTGGTCTCTTTCCGCTTTATTTCTCAGGATCGCAATTCTGGTTTCCAGCTCAGGGACCTGGATATCAGCGAGAATTCCCCACTCAAACCTGCTTCTTAGCCTTTCTGTAAGAGTTGAAATATTTTTTGGGTGCCTGTCGCTGGTTAGCACGATTTGCTTGCCTGATTCATAAAGCGTGTTAAATGTGTGGAAAAACTCTTCCTGAGTGTTTTCTTTGCCTTCAATAAACTGGACATCATCTATTAAAAGCACATCAATTTGCCTGTATTTTGCCCGGAAAGCAGGCATTTTATCGGTTCTTAAAGAGTTAATCAAATCATTAGTGAAGGCTTCCGCGCTGCAATACTTAATCTTAAGATGCGGGTGCCCGGCCAGGATATGATGCCCGATTGCCTGCATAATATGGGTTTTGCCAAGACCAACGCCGCCGTAAATAAAGAGCGGGTTATGCGCTTTTGCCGGGGATTGGGCTACAGCATAAGCAGCGGCATGGCAAAATTTATTGTATGGCCCGATTACAAACGTATCAAATGTATATTTAAGGTTCAGGTTGTTAGAAAGACTTTTTAATGAATCCAGGTTGGATTCTGTCAAAGATGTGCTGCTATTAATCGGGGTTTGCTCGGTTTTTTTCGGATTGGCCGGTTTTGACGGGGGTTTTGGCGTTTCTGTTTTTTCAACTTTTATTTTTAAATCAAGACTTTTGCCGGTAATCTCGTAAACCGCATTTTTTATGGACCCAAAGCAGTTTTTAGATACCCAACCTTTAGCCAGGCTGCTGTTTGTAGAAATTATAAGTGATTCTTCATCTATAGAAGTTATTTTTAGAGGTTTTATCCAGGATTCGTAAGCTGGTGTAATGAATTCCTGCTTAAGCATTTCAAGAAGCTCTTCCTGAACCTGAATTTTGTCAAGTAGTTTCATATTCTGCCCGTAAAAATTTTGTATCATATTTTTCTGTGTTTTTATATTTTATTACGAGCGGTTTTTGATTCAAGTAAGTGTTAGACATGAATTAACAAAAATTGATTTAAATTCAATTATCTTTATAATTAAAAATTGTCAAGACAATGATTGTCTTGTTAATCTTTTTAAAGTACTATCCAATATTTTTTGCGTGAGTTATATTTATTTTTACTCAAGTTGCTGTTTACGAAATTTTTTCAAAATGTATACGGACCAGAAAAGATTGTCTCTGCAACTGTTGTCGAAGCAACAAAATTAGCTTTCAATTATAATTAATATGACAATTATTGTTTTAGCAATTAAATAATCTTATGAATTTTTATCCTATACTAACCGAAGATTCAAGCATAACCCTTTTTAATCTTGATTATGACGACGTATACCACAGTAAAGTCGGGGCTTACACCGAAGCAATATATAAATACGTTGCGCCATCAGGGTTAATAGAATTTATTAAAAACAATAATGAAGTCAGAATACTGGATGTTTGTTTTGGATTAGGTTATAACGCAAAAACCGCTGTTAATGAAATAATCAAAAACAGTCCTGAAACTAAAATTCATATAACTGCGCTTGAAATTGATCCTGTTATTTTATCACTTTCCACAATTTTAGGGACCGAGTGTTTTAATGAAGATATAAATTACTGCTTCTTTAGTGAAATCAATAAACATGTTGATATTCAACAAATTATAGATGATTACCTTCAGAATACAGCTCATATACGCCCTGAAATTCAAAGTAAAACATCGCACAGGTATATTTTAGTCAAAGAAGATGAATTAAGGCAGAAATTACATAATATATATTATCGGTCTATATCGACCAGAAATAGTATTGACAAAAAAGCCGGTAATAGCAACATAAATATCGAATTCCATGTAAATGACGCCAGGTTTTCCGCGCAAAAACTCGACCAGGAATATGATTTTATTTTTCTTGACCCGTTTACTCCCTCTAAAACGCCTAATTTATGGACAGTTGATTTTTTTAAACTGCTTTTTAACCTGTTAAGCCCCGACGGGAACATCACAACTTACAGTAACGCAGCCCCGGTAAGAACAGGGTTAATCGAAGCCGGCTTTTATATAGGAACAACGACCCCGATAGGTAAGAAAACAACAGGTACAATCGCATTTAAAAACCATGGACCGGTTAAAAATAAACTTTCAGAAAAAGAAGAGGGAATACTCAATACAAAAGCAGGGGTTCCATACAGGGATGAGGGGTTAAACAGCACAAACAAAGAGATTTTAGACCGCAGGCAAGCGGAAAAACAAAACTCGGATAAAATCTCATCAAGTAAATTTTTAAAAACCCATAAGAACCTATCCGAGAAATAACAACTTATCGTCATCTTGAGCGAAGAATCTCATAAAATGCAATGAGATTCTTCGGGGACAAACCCCTCGAATGACAAAATGAGTAAAAAATTTTTTTAAGATATAACAGTGGTTGAGCTTGATTTTTAAAATAAATTAAAAATATTTTTAAAAAATATAGCAATTTTTTCAATTAATTTGTTTTTATATTAATAAGAAAGGTAAAAGGAAAAGGTAAATTATTCATTACAGGGAAAAGAAAGAACATTTTATTTTTTTTAAATTTAAAACATTTTAAGAAGTCCCGGGAAAACGGGGGCAGGGGTTTAAAGTTTCTTTACAGAAAAAACGGGAATAGCAAAGAAAAGGGGTATTTTTTATTTAGGACAAGGGGGATTTTTAAGTTTTTCAAAAACCGGATAAGAAGTATTTACTTAACGGCAACAATTCGGGGAAAGAGGTAATTATTTAAAGTGAAAGAGAAAAGGAGGATTTAGCATGTTTGGAACAATAGCAGGAGTGATTGGAGCTGGAAAAGAACTAATTGGAGCTGGAAAAGAAATAGCTAACATGGTTGACGGCGGCGGTGAATCTGCAAGAAGCACACAAGGCACACAAGGTGCACAGCAAGTAGTCAAACTCGACGCAGATGGAGATGGAAACATAAGTGCAAAGGATGTTAGTGTATTTGCAGGGTTGGTTGAAGCAAATCGACAACAACAGGGAACTACAGCATAAACCTTAGTTAAGAGTTTTCATAAAGAATTACTGGAAGGGATAGGTTAGGCAGTAACCTCAGACACATTCATTAATTCATACACATAATTTCTCACTCAAAGAGAGGTAAAAAATATCTAGGGACGAGCGGATAAAAGGGTAGTAAAAAAATTCTCTTACCCTAGAGTACCTTCACATACCTCTTTCACCTCACACATTAAAATTACAGTAAAGGTTCTCACCTTTACTTTTTTTTTTTGAAAAATTGTTATCCAGAGATCCTTTGTTTCACTCAGGATGACCTGCAGAGTGCGCTTTTTACGGAATCTACAGCAATATCAACTAATTGCTCAATTTCATCTTCAGTAATAACATATGGAGGCATAAAGTAAATTACACTTCCTAACGGCCTTAAAATTGCCCCGCGTTTGAGTGCTTGTTTATAAATCTTATGCCCGATACGCTCCTCGAATTTATACGGCTCTTTTGTCTGCCTGTTTTTCACTATTTCAACGGCTGCAACCATTCCGGTCTGCCTTATATCCCCAACACAATTCAGTTCCCTGAATTTTTCAAGATTTTTACTTAGAACTTCTATCTTAGGTTGAAGCGACTCAATGATTTTTTCTTCCTCGAAAATTTTGAGGTTTTCTACCGCAACACTTGCAGCCAGTGGATTTCCCGTGAAGCTGTGCCCGTGGAAAAAAGTTTTTAACTTTTCATAATCATCATAAAACGCCCGGTAAATTTCATCAGTTGCCATAGTTACAGCCAGAGGCAAATAGCCGCCGGTTATGCCTTTTGCAAGGCAAACAAGGTCAGGCGCAATTTGCGCATGCTCAAACGCAAACATCTTTCCTGTCCTTCCAAAGCCCATTGCGACTTCATCGTCGATTAGCAGCACACCATATTCTTCACACAGTTTTTTCAGGCGTTTCAGGTATTCAGCCGGGTAAATTATCATACCTCCGGCTGCCTGGATAAGGGGTTCAACAATAATTCCGGCTATTTCACCATGGTGTTTTTTGAAAATCCCCTCAACTGAGCCCAGGCATTCTATATCGCAGGTCTCTTTTTGTTTTCCCATAGGGCAACGGTAGCAATAAGGGGATTCTGCCTGGAAAACCTCAAAGAGCATAGGTTTATAGATCTTGTGGTAAACATCAACACCGCCCACTGAAACCGCGCCTATAGTATCCCCGTGATAGGAATTTTTAAGGGCAACAAACTTTTCTTTTTTAGTTTTGCCTGATTGTTGGCAGTACTGATAAGCCATTTTAAGCGCGACTTCTACAGCGGTAGAGCCGTTATCCGAGTAAAATACCTTTGTCAGCTCTTTGGGGGTTATTTGCACAAGCTTTTCAGCCAGTTCAATCGCAGGTACATGCGAAAAACCGGCAAGCAGTACATGCTCAATCTTTTCCAGCTGTCGTTTTATAGCGTCATTAAGCCTGGGGTGTGAATGCCCAAGCACATTTACCCACCACGATGAAATCGCATCAATGTATTTGTTACCCTCTATATCCCAGATATAAAGACCTTTTCCCCTGTCAATTATCAACGGGGCTTCGGTTTCGTAGTCTTTCATCTGGGTAAAAGGGTGCCAGATATAATTTATGTCTTTATTAATAAGTTCCATAGGATTGTTCATATAATCTCTAAATTAATTATAGTAATTCTTTAAAGTAATTTGGTAATCGAAAAACAATAAATGGCAGATGTCATTGCGAGGAGGGATTTTTCAGAAAAGCGGATTGGGATAATATTAATATACTTGAAAAATTCCGACGTGGCAATCTGTGAAACTCCACTTAAAGAGTTAAAATTTATAGCTTAACGCGATGTTACATAGATTCCCACACTCCCTACGCCCCTGCTGCCGCAGGTTTAGCTGATTTACATTCATGCTCTGTTATTAGCTTTATTCGGGCTCCGGTTGTTCGGAATGACAGGCATGGCCATTGTTTTAATGACAATTTTATTTTTAATGCCGAATTATTTGTTAAAACCACAATAATTGCAAGGATTTCTTTATGCTGCATTATAAAAAATTCCTTTATTTACAACCTCATCATAGTATATGGGGTTTCTTTCAAGCTCTTCTCTTGTCATAGGATGAAGATCAAGAAAAACATCCAGCTCTGCCTCAATTTTGCCTATTATTCCCCATATATCCATACGCTTCTCTCTGTTAACTTCACCTGTAAATACAGCTACAATATCAATATCACTATCTTTTTGACTTGTCCCATTTACTATTGACCCATATACGTAGGCGCCTTCAAAGTCATTAAATGTACTTTTTAGCTGTTTATTTAGAATTTCTACAGCCTGAATTACCTTTTTATCCACTCAAAAAGCTCCTTTAGGACTCTTCCGGTTCCATTACATCTTTTAGCACTATATAAACCAGTGCAACCGTAAATAGAATTATGCTTGTTGCCATAACTAAAGACGTTATTGTTTCAAACATCAAGCAAGCTCCTTATTCATACAGCTAATTTTACCACAATAATCAATTTTTTACGTTCAACACTGACTTGATTTTGCAGTACTTAGCAATCTCTTCTACTGCTTTATCAATATCTTCCGGTGAATTCATCTCTGTAACTGCTATCAGAATAGAGTTTTGCATGTTTTCAAACTTTTTAGACAGGTCAATTCCAATAAAGATATCATTTTGAGCAAGCTTTTTGATAAGTTCCCCGGAAGAAACATTCTCTGTCTTTATCACGAATTCATTGAGGAAATCGTGGTATAAAACGCTGATTCCCTGGATTTCAGCGAGTTTTTTTGCCATATAATGCGCTCTTTGTATTGAAATGCTTGCAACTTCGCGCAAACCATCCGGCCCCAGGACTGACAGGTAAACAGTTGCAGCTAAAGCCATAAGCGCATTGTTTGTGCAAATATTACTTGTGGCTTTTTCACGCCTGATATGCTGTTCCCTGGTCTGGAGCGTGAGGGTAAATGCCTCCCTGCCGTCTTTATCATGGGTTAAACCGACAATTCTGCCGGGGAGTTGCCTGAGATAAGATTCTTTACATGCTATAAAACCGCCGTGCGGCCCTCCAAAATTTTGGCTTATACCTAGCTGCTGGAAGTCTCCCACAACTATGTCAGCTCCGTATTCAGCCGGGGATTTGAGGATAGCAAGGTTAACAGGGTCAACACACGCTATTAATTTTGCCTTTGAATCCTTGATTTTTTCCAGGGCGTCTATATCTTCAATGCAGCCAAAGTAATTTTGGTTCTGAACCAAAACACAGGCATATTCATCAAGGTTAATATTATCATTAAGAACTGTATTACCCGCTTCTGTGCTTAGATAACGGATTTTCAAACCAGCCCCATAGCAGTATGTTTCAAGAACCCGCTTTGATTCCGGGTTAATTGCCCCTGAAACAAGGATATCTGACTTCTTTGTAGTTCTGGCGGCCATTAACACAGCTTCTGCGCAGGCTGAAGCACCGTCATAAACCGAAGCGTTAGAAACATCCATGCCGGTCAGGCTGCATATCAGGGTTTGGTAGTCAAATATTGCCCGGAGTGTCCCCTGGCTGACTTCGGGCTGGTAGGGCGTGTAGGAAGTTATAAATTCTGAACGCTGGACTATGGTTGATATACAAGCAGGGACATACCTGTTATAAACCCCTCCCCCAAGAAATGATATAGAGTTTTTAGATGTTTTATTCCTGGAAGCCATTGCAGAAATTGTTTTACGGGCATCTGCTTCACTTATGCCTTCAGCCAGGTTTAAACCGGGTTCCTGTATGCGGGTTTTGGGGTTTACCTGCTGAAACAGGTCTTCAATTTGCTCAAGGCCTATTTCTTTAAGCATATTTCCACGGGTTTCATCTGTGTGAGGCAGGTAGCTAAACAAATTATTCTTCCTCTTTGTCTAAATAATTTTTGTAATCTTCATATTGCATTGTATCTTCAAGGCCAGCCTGCTCATAGTCGGCAACTTTAACCAACCAGCCTTCGCCAAAGCAGTCATCATTGATTTTTTCAGGTTCATCCCGGATAGCTTCGTTAATTTCCACAACTTTTCCTGATACAGGCAAATACATTTCCGAAGCTGCCTTAACAGATTCTATCGTCCCGAAAATTTCGCCTTTTTTGAATGTAGTGCCGGGTTCGGGTAATTCCACAAAGACAATGTCGCCTAATTGTTCTACAGCAAAGTCAGTTATGCCGATTTTTAGTAAATCACCTGCCTGAACAAGGTATTCATGGCTTTTTGTGCATAAAACATTTGACATATCAACGGTCATGATCTTCCCTTTCTTTTATTTCCTGCTATAAAACGGAGTCTTTACGATTTCTGCCGGGTGAAGTTTCCCCCTGATCATTATGTCTATTTTTGTACCTTCCGGCAATGAATTTTGCCCGGATGAATTCAGGTTATGTATGTAACCCATGCCTATGCCTATATTAGCACATGGCGAAAACCCGCCGCTTGTTACTATTCCGGCATTTTGGTTTTCAATATAGATTTCATAGTCATGCCGGGGAACTGACTTATCCAGCATTTTAAACCCTATAAGCTTCTTGTCAACAGCTTTTGTTGCCATCTGGTTAAGTATAATTTCCTTTCCGGCGTAGTTATTCTTTTTATCCCTTGATACAGCCCAGCATAGAGAAGCTTCTACCGGGGTAGTTTTCTCGTTTAAGTCCTGTCCGTATAAAGGCAGCGACGCTTCCAGGCGAAGTGTGTCTCTTGCCGCATAACCAATTGGTTTTAAACCGAAGGTTTCACCTTTAGCAAGGATTTCTCTCCATAATGAAATTGCATTTTCGTTTTTAACAAGGATTTCAAAACCGTCTTCGCCTGTATAGCCTGTACGTGCAACTAAAATATCCATGCCGGAGAGACTAACCTGTTTTAGATTAAATCTTTTTGGCTGGTCCTGTTTTTTCAACCCGGCAAAGTCTGTAATATCAGTAGAAGCAGGCCCCTGCAGGGCAATCATGGAAAATTCGCCGGACCTGTTTATAATTTGGACATCATGGTTATTTCGGGTTGATAAAAACCTGTCTAAATCTTCCTGAACCCTTGAAGCATTTATTATCAGCAGGAAGTTATAGGTTCCCTCCTCGTCAGGCAGCCTGTAGATGATTAAATCATCAATAATACCGCCGTTTTCATTAACCAGCATGGTATAGACAGCTTTGCCTTCCCGTAAATTCCCAATATCTCTCGGGACAAGGTTCTGGAGATAGCACAGGGCGTCCCGGCCGGTGATAAACACCTGCCCCATATGAGAAACATCAAACAAACCGGCCCGGTTTCTTACAGTGAAATGTTCTTCTTTGACAGATGAGTACTGCAAAGGCATTTCCCATCCCGCAAAGGAAAACATCTTTGCGCCGAGATTTTTGTGTTCATTATATAATACGGTTTTTTTAGTTTGCTGTTCCAATCTCTTCCCCTGATATAATTTTTTGGTTTACAGGACTATCATAAATCAAAAAATTTATTTTGAAAATTATAGAAGGTTAGCAATTCGAGTTTTAAGTAGGTAACAAAAAATTTTTACTCATTTCGTCATTCTGAGCCGCCTCCCGCCATAGGCGGGGCGGGCGAAGAATCTCATTGTTTTAGACCTTG
>JANQEB010000195.1 GCA_028278605.1 Candidatus Gastranaerophilales bacterium | reverse complement strand
TTTTTGGAACTTTGCGTAAGTCCTGTTAAAAATCTATCAGGATTCGTAAAGGGCGAAGCCCTTTACATTCCACTAAGGGTGGGAGTGGTGGGGATTTTTGAAAATTATACTAAGCTATAATTCACTTTTAGCTAACCCGTCATTCAGGTTACTTAATTTAAAAAAGGTTGCATTTTACTTAAAATCAGAATAAAATTCAGATAAGTGAATATGATTCATTTTATTAAATTTCATTCAGAAGGTGTGAAAATGCAAGAGCAAGTTAAAAATTTAAAGAAGAATATGATTTTAGAAGCAGCCAGGAAACATTTTACGGAATATGGCTATGATAAAACCCGTCTGGCTGATATAGCAAAAGACCTGAATATCGGTGTGGGTACAATTTATAACCATTTTGAGAGTAAGGAAAGGTTGTTTTCAGCGTTTTTAAGTAAATCACTTCGTGAAATAATAATTAACTTTATAAATAAGGCAAAAGCCGAGCCTGACCCTGAGCAGAGACTTAAAAAACATATAATTTACAGGTTTGAGTTTATGCAGAAAAATGAATATTTTACCAGGGAATATATGCTGCTTAACCCTATGTTTTTTAATGATATCAGGGAGTCTGAAGATTTTCCGATGGAGGAATTAATCGCTTTTTTAACAGAGTCTATAAAAGTACTGGCAGGCACAAAAAAACTTGTAAGCGATGATTATGTACAACTTGCATATAACTTTATAGGTTTAACTGACGGATATGTTAAAAGATGGATTGACCAGGGAATTTACCTGCCTTCTAAAGCTGAAGAAGCCTATGACTTTTTTATGAATGCGATTATTGCCAAATAACTGGAGTTTTAAATTGAAAAAGTTAATCAAAATATATTTGATAGCTGCAATTGCCATAGGAACAATCTTTTTGCAAGAAAATACATATGCAATACAGGAAGTCTATAAAAAACAGGACAGGCAACAAATCGTTAATATAGGGATTTTATATGATGGCGATTCCTACCTGAATGAAAAGCGGTTTAATGATATCAGAAGCGAGCTGGACAGTTTATTAAGCCCTGGTTATGACTTAAGGTATGAAAACATTCTTACAGCTGACTGGAAACAGGAGTCTATTGCCGAAAATGCTGAAAAGATGTTGCATGATCAGGAAGTTGATATGGTAATTCCGCTCGGGTACTTGAGCGCTTCTTATATCAACAGCCTTGAAAATATTGCAAAACCTGTTGTAATGCCGTTTGTGTTTAATAAAACAGCTGTAAGTAAAATTACAGAAGATTTACAGGTATTTCACAAGCTTGTCGGTTATAAAAAACTGACTGTTGTGGGAAATAAAGACCTTATAACAGGTGAACTTGAGGATGGTCTTAAAGAACAGTTTGCAAAAATTAATTACATTAAATACAGCGGCGATGTTGATGAATTGATAAATGCCGTATCCCCGGATGCAGGCGCTGTTTATATGCTTCCGTTGTTAAATACAGACGAGCAGGGATTTGAAAAATTTGTGTCCCACCTGGTAAGTCAAAAACTTCCCAGTTTTTCTTATTCCGGCAAACAGGAAGTTTTAAAAGGTGTTCTTGCTTCTTACCGGTACACGGAGGACTCTTCAAAACCGGCAAGGCAAGTAGCTGTAGCGGTTCAGGATGTCCTGCTGGGAGAAACCCCGTCAGGTTCAAGCAGCGGCTATATTCCGGAATCTTCACTGGTTATTAATATGGAAACAGCAGGGAAAATAGGCTTTTCCCCCGACTGGAATACCAGGTTATATGCAAAACTGGTTAATTATGATGATTGCTCCGGAAATACACTTTCCTTAAAGGCGGTTATTAATGATGCAATGACAAAAAACCTTGATATAAAAGCAAAACAGCATGACCTTAATGCTGTATTAAGAGATAAGCACATTGCTATAAGCCAGTATTTTCCCGGTCTTAATTTTAATACCGGTTACAGCAAGCTGGATGAAGACCGCGCAAAACTGCCTATAGGGCTGTACCCGGAACATTCAATGAACTATAAGTTCACATTAAAGCAGGTTATTTTTTCAGACAAGCTCAATGCAAATTATGATATAAAAAAGAGCAAAACAGAGCTTACACAGGCAGAAAAAAGGGAACTTGAGCTAAACACCGCATCCCATGCAGCTATCACTTATATCAGCCTGCTTAAACTAAAATCAGCCGTTGATATACAAAAAGACTTTGTTGATAATACAAAATCAAACCTGGAGCTTGCCAAAGCAAGAAATGTTATCGGATACTCCGGACCTGAGGATCTTTACAGATGGCAAAGCCAGATAGCCCTCAATCAAAGAAAGCTTATCAATGCCAAAGCAGGTTTAAACGCCGCAAAAATAGCCCTGAACAATGTTTTAAACAGGCCGCAGGATGATATGTTTAGGCTTCAAGAGGTTGAGCTAACTGATAATGTGCTTATAACAGGCAAAATTAATATTCTTGAGCATCTTGACACACCGCAGAAATTAAACGGCTTTGCGGGCTTTCTTGTGAAAGAAGCCCTGCATAACTCTCCTGAATTAAAGCAGCTTGATAAGGATATTAAGATTAAAAAACGTGAGATGAAATCCTTTTTCAGGGAGTTTTATGTGCCTGAAATTTCAATTCAGGGCGAGTTTAACCACGACTATCACAGGGACTTTGAAAATAGTATTTCCCCGCTTTTAAAGGATAAAACCATGCAAGTCGGTGTATATGCAACATTGCCTGTGTTTAACGGCGGTCAAAAGTATTTTAAGTACAAAAAAGCAAAAGAAGAATTGCTTGAGCTGCAAACAAAAAGGGAAATAGCCGAAAAAAAGCTGGAAGAACTGGTGAGAACTCATTTGGAAAAGGCAATTTCTTCATACTTCAATATTAATCTTACAAATAAAGCTAAAGAAAGCGCCAAAAAAACTTTTGAGCTGGTCAGAAACCATTATAAAACCGGTACGGCAACAATTGTAGAGTTGATAGATGCTCAAAACAACCTTCTTAATGCTGAGCTTAAGCAAAGAAATACCAGGTATAACTTTATTATTGACCTTATCTGGGTGCAAAGGGCAATAGGTATAGTTGATTTTTCCCGATGCGATGAAAAATGGGACGAATGGCTGGATAAACTGCAAGTGTTTATTAGGCCGCAAAAAGAAAATATTGATAATAACGGGATGATTAAACTGTAAATTAAACAGGAGCTAAACATGAGTACCTTAAAAATTTCAAAAAATATAAGCAGGGCATTATCTGTAATTACCGCAATTGCAGTGTCATTATCACTATCAGCCTGCAATAATGAAGACCGGGTTAAAAAGGTGATCAGGCCCGTCAGGTACGTGGCAGCGCCCCTCATTTCAGAAAGCGGTGATAAAACCTTTTCAGGCGTTGTCCAGGCAGAAATAAAAAGCGGGCTAAGTTTTAAAGTATACGGGACTATTATAAAACTGCCGGTAAAAATCGGTGATCATGTTAAAAAAGGTCAATTGATTGCCGCCCTTGACCCTGAGCAGTACCAAATAAAGCTTCAGGAGGCAAATGCCAGGTACCTGGAATCATCAGCTAAAGCACAGAATGAAGAATTAAACTTCCGAAGATATAAAAAGCTTTATGTGGATGAAGCAATATCTAAAAGCCAGTTTGATGACGCAAAAACAGATGCGCAATCAACAAAAAATATTATGAAGGCAGATCAAAAAGCCTTTGAGTACGCTAAGCTCCAACTGTCTTATACTAATTTATACGCTCCTATGGACGGGTATATAGACTCAACTGACAGGGAACTTGGCGAGAACATTTCGCCCGGGCGGAAAATTGTCGGTTTTATCTCCAGCGCCAGACCGGAAGTTAAAGCATATGTGCCGGAATCCTTTATTTCCTCAATAAATAAAGACACCCCGGTTAATATAAAGATTAATGCTATTAAAGATAAAGTGTTTAAAGGCAAGATAATAGAAGTGGGAGTAGCTTCCAATAAAGATAAGACTTCCTATCCTGTTATTGCTAAAGTTCTTAACTATACAAAAGATATTAAACCCGGAATGTCGGCAAACCTGGTTTTTACCTCTCAAACCGAAGCAGCTCCAAAAATTATTATTCCCATCAGCGCGGTTGCCGAAGATAGGGACGGCAGGTATGTATACGTGGCTGAACCCGGAGAAGACGGAATAGGAGTTGTTTCCAGGAGAAAGGTTGAAGTTGGTGAAATTTTTTTAAACGGCATAGAAATACTAACCGGTATTACTCCCGGTGAAAAAGTCATAACCGCCGGTGTAAACCGGATTATTGACGGTCAAACAGTAAGGCTGGAAGGGTAGGCGCATGGATATTACAAAATTTGCCGTGGAAAAGACCAGGGTAATAATAGTACTTCTTGCAATAATAATATTTGGCGGGTTTGCCGCATATATAAATATGCCAAGAGCTGAAGACCCGGGCTTTTTAATCAGGACAGCCATTGTTACCACACTGTTCCCGGGCGCTAATCCTGAGCGTGTTGAGCTGCTGGTTACTGATAAAATCGAAAAAATTGTCCAGGAAATGCCGGAGCTTGACTATCTTGAGAGCAGGTCAAAATCAGGGATTTCCATTATATATGTGAATGTAAAGGAAAAATATAAAGACCTCCAGCCTATCTGGGACAAATTAAGAAGAAAAGTGCAAAGAGCGCAGATGCAGCTGCCTGATAATACTTTAGGTCCGTTTGTTAATGATGAATTCGGTGATGTATTCGGTTCTATAATAACTATTACTGCCGAGGGATATAGTTATAGGGAATTAAAAGACATTGCCGATGATGTAAGGGATGATCTTCTGAGGATTGAAAACGTGGCAAAAGTTGATATCCACGGTATCCAGGAGGAAAGAATATTTCTTGAGTATAAAAACGCCAGGCTGGCGGAATTTGGTGTTTCACCCTCCCAGCTCAGTCAAATCCTTAATAACCAGAATATTTTATTCTCAGGGGGCGACGTAAAAATTAATGAAGAAAGAATAGTGCTTGAACCTACAGGGAATTTTGATTCTGTGGACGATATAAAAAAGACGGTTATCAATATTCCCGGCAGAAGCGGTGTTATATTCCTTGAAGATATTGTTGAAATTAAGCGCGGATACATTGACCCGCAAAGTGAAATAGTGCGCTCTACCGGCGCAGATGCCTTAATCCTGGCAATATCGCTAAAAGAAGGCGGTAATATTATTGATCTCGGGGCTGATTTAAAAAATGCGGTTGCAAGGCTCCAGGCTGACTATCCTATTGGGGTTGAGTTTGATACCGTGTCGTTTCAGCCGGGGTATGTTGAGGGGTTAATAAACGATTTCATTGAAAACCTGGTCCAAAGTATAGTCATAGTTATTGCATTAATGCTTGTATTCCTTGGCGCAAGAGTGGGAATACTTGTTGCATCATTGATTCCCGTCAGTATTCTCATGGCTTTTTTGATAATGTCAAATTTCGGCATTGGAATTGAAAAAATCTCGCTTGCCGCATTAATAATTTCACTGGGAATGCTTGTTGATAATGCTATAGTTATGTCTGAATCCATTATGGTTAAAATGCGTGAAGGTCAAAAAGCCCTGGATGCTATTTTGAATTCCTCGCGGGAGCTGAAAAAGCCGCTTTTAATCGCTACACTGGCGACTTCATCAGCATTTTTACCGATTTTCCTTGCAAAATCAGCTGTTGGCGAATTTTGCTCATCATTATTTAAAGTTGTATCAATAACGCTCTTATCATCCTGGATTCTTGCGCTTACTATAATTCCCGCGGCATGTTATTACTTTTTAAAATTAAAGCCCGCCAGTGAAAATGAATCTGTATATGATAATAAATACTATACAGCCTACAGGAATTTTTTAATTAAATTATTGAAAAACCCCATACGCTCATTATGCGGTATATTGGTAATTTTCTTTATTGCTATGTACGGCTTTAAATTTGTGCCAAAAATGTTTTTTCCTGATTCAGACAGACCAACATTTATTGTTGAAGCAAAAGTGCCATATGATAGTGATATAGGAAAAACAAACAGGGTTATAGCCAGTGTTGAAAACTATCTTAAAGAAAACCATATGGTTAATGATGAAAGAAAAGAAGGGGTAACCAACTGGTTTAGTGTCATTGGTAAAGGCGCGCCAAGGTTTATTTTATCCTATTCCCCGGAACCTCCCGCTATAAACTTTGGCACGATAATTGTAAACGTTACTTCATTTGACCTTGTTGCAGATGTGATTAAGGATGTAAGGGACTATATGAATTCAACATTCCCTGATGTGGAAGCTACTGTTAAAAAACCGCCGCTTGGTCCGCCTGCAAATTATCCTGTTGAAATTTTAATTTCCGGTAAGGATGAGAGAAAGATTTTTGAGATAACAGACAGGGTAAAAGCAAAGCTGCGTGAGATAGAAGGAACTACGCTTATAACTGATGACTGGGGCGCGCGCATAAAAAAAATTGTCGTTGACATTGATCCTGTCAGGGCTCAACGGGCAGGTGTAACAAATAAAGACATTGCCGTATCACTGCAAAGCGCTTTTAGCGGGCTGAACCTTTCCCAGTACAGGGAAGAAGATGAGCTTATCCCGATAACCTTAAGAACTACCAAAAACTACAGGGAAGGTCTCGGCAAAATTGAGAGTATAAACGTGTACTCCCAAATGACCGGTAAATCAGTTCCCCTGTCCCAGGTTGCATCAATAAAACCTGAATGGCAGCCTTCACGGATTATGAGGCGGGACAGGCTAAGGACTGTAACGGTTCAATCGCTTATCTCAGAGGATGCAAATGCGATTGCCATTGCAATGCAAGCCCAGAAATGGCTCGATGAGGTTGAAGCCCCAACCTGGGATATGGGATATTACTGGGACCTGGGCGGTATTGTAGAGAAATCACAGGACGGTAACAAGTCAATCGGTGATAAACTGCCGATTACAGGACTTTTAATTTTCTTACTGCTGGTGATTCAGTTTAATTCACTGAGAAAAACCGCCGTAGTACTCTGTACTTTACCATTAGCATTAATCGGCGTTACTTTTGGGCTGCTGGTTGCAAAGTCCTACTTTGGATTTATTACACTACTGGGAATTATATCACTGGCTGGCATCGTAACCAATAACGCAGTTGTGCTTATAGACAGGATTAAGCTGGAAAGTGAGGTTTATAAGGATGACCCGGCAAGGGCTATAGTTGTTGCCGCGCAGAAACGCGCAAGACCTATACTCCTGACCGCAACGACCACTATTGGCGGTTTAATCCCTCTGTGGCTGGGCGGAGGACCTATGTTCCAGCCAATGGCGATTACTATTATATTCGGGCTTGCATTTGCCTCACTTCTCACCCTTGGAGTTGTCCCGGTCTTATATAGCCTGTTTTACAGAATAGATTTCAGGAAATTTGAATATAACAAGCCAAAAGCAAAGCCTGATGCTTTTGATACTAAACTTACAGAGGTTAAATTATGACAATAGAACAAACACAAACTAAAGAAACCATATTAAAGTCTGCAATAGAGTTATTTGCGCAAAAAGGCTACAGCAATACCACTATAAGGGATATTTGCAAAAGCGCAAATACATACCAGCTTGCAATTAATTATCATTTTGGCTCAAAAGAAGACCTTTACAGGGAAGTCTTACTGGCAACATATGAATTAACTGAAGAAAGAGGTTTAATTGATATTAATAAAAATTTGCCCTGTGAAGAGCAGCTAAAAAGACTAATTGAGTATAAACTGAAATGTATTTTCTTTAATAAAGAGAAAAGCGCTTTTTACAGAATAATTTCAAGGGAAAGCGATTGGGGTTTAACTAATAATGAAACTTTTGAGAAAATTTTTAATTTGACTGTAAAAAGAATCTATGACTATTTAAAAAATATTTTAAGAAAAATTTCAGAGCAAAAAAATAATGAATATATGATTAATTATTACGCATATAGCGTAATATTCCAGATAAAAGGTTTTGCTCAAAGCGAATTTATTCGTAAGCAATTATTTGGAACTGAAACTTTAGACCTGTATAAAGTAGAACTTTTAGCAGAGCTGATATCAAATTTTACAATCGCAGCCATAAAAATGAAAAAAGAATGCAACTAAGGCACTCCATAGGTAAAATTTTTTATTATAAACTACCTGAGCAATTACGAGTTGCTAATTAGCCAAAACCGTCATTGCGAGGAGTGAAACGATACTTCGGCTTCGCAATCCATAAAAACATTTCAGTTATATGGATTGCCACGTCGGGCACAAACCCTTCGCTGAAGGGTTTGTGCCCTCCTCGCAATGACATAAGGAAAATTAATTAGCAATTCGAATTATTAAGAAATATTAAGTAGAATCCTCTCTTATTTATGCATAATTTTTATAGATTAATTGCATTAAATTTAAAGACGGAATAATTAATATTTATAATCAACCCCGGGTCTCAAAACAAACGAATCCTCTGGCCTACAGGTGTTTTAAGGCAATTCGGGCTGTTTTTGTTTTTCCTGTTTATAAAAGGCAATTTAGGGTTTTCATAGGTTTTTATATTAATAGAAGAAAGAATGTTTATGGTTAGTAAAGTCAGGAATTAAATTAAGTATTTAACAAATTGGTCAAACTTGGCAACTAGTTTTTAGCTCATTGTATTTAAACAGTGAATTTTAAAACTAAAAATCCAAAATAACTTTGGGAAGGTGGTTCAGCTATGTCATTAGTATCATGCGCTATCGGAAAAACACTGTGGAATTTGCGGGCAAGTGACCTGGAATTTGAGTTTAGCCGTATTGCAGAGATGCTCCATGAAAAAATGGATGCTATCAGGGATATAGCAGATAGCATTGCTGATATTGATAGAAGAGCTGATAGAGTTGAAGACAATTACCGAAGAGCAATGGCTTTAGGCCGTCATGTAAACACTATAGCCCGGTCAAGAATGGAAATTGATCCTTCAGATCCTCAATATGACAACCTGCTTGATGAGCAAAGAAATAAAATAATCGAACAAATAACACAACAGGAAGGCTTTGGAAATATAGGCAGGATGTTAGGTAATGCTGAGAAATACCGTCAGGCTTATAGAGAGTTAAAAAAGATGAAAATGAATTTCAAAGGCAAGGAAAGAATGCTGCACGAAGAAGAAAAAGTATTACAGAGCAAGAAAAACCTGCTCGATACACAATTAAAAATGGCAAACGCAATGGGCCCGTCATTCGACAAGATGGAAAACAACGCTGTCAAGAGATTTACCGTGAAGGTATAATAAAATTAAATTTATATACAAAAAAAAGAGAGGACAAAAGTTCCTCTCTTTTTTTTTATAAATATACAAATTATTATAAAAATATTAAGTTTAAAAATAAAAATAATTTTTAATGATACTATTAAATTGAAAGTTATGCAAGTGTATCCTCTAAGCAAAATCAAAGGGGGTGCAAAATTATGGAAATTACTCCTGTCGGACTTACACAGCCTATAGTAATCGGCAAGCCGTTGCAGTTTTCAAAATATGCTGATAAGCAAAGAATTGAATACGCACCGCTGAATTCGTACAAGGATGTACGCACGAAGAGGTATTACTATGGAAAAAGCTTGAACTACCTAATTTAGTATACACAACTCCTCCCCTAATCCCCTAATCACACAAATGCAGGTAATGAATCCCCGGCTTTAGCCGGGACTTTTTTATGTGATTATTTTTACTTTCATATTTTCTACATTATCGCCTCTGGTGAGTCTTTTACAGTTTTCAAGAGTGTTTTTTACCATAACCATAAATTTTTTCTGTGTATTAACAAATAAAAAATAAGTTGCTTTGCTGTCTGCAAGTTTTGACATATCATCTACCAGTAATTCCCCCTTATCTGAGAGCTCAAATACAGAAAATGAAAGAGGGTCAGAGACAGAACTGTCCAAAAAGCAATCATATTTAATGCTTGCAACTTTTGTTGAATCCTTTATAGCCGGCCTGCCTTTATTAGTAGTGAACCACTGCCAGAGGTTATCAATAATTGTGCCCAGTTTTATTTCATGCATAATTTTCTCCTTTGATGCCGGTTATTTTTTAGAAACAAATAAATTATCTTTAATGTAAAACCTCCATGGAAAATCAACCGCTTTTTTTATACCTATTCTTGTTGTGGTAATAATATTTTTAGCAGGCACTTTTAAATGATTTTCCACCCGGATAACGGAATTTTCGCCAGTAATGTCAACTTCGTTAAGCTCCCTGGTTATGTTCATTTCCCTGCAAAGTTTACCCGGGCCGTTTGTATTTTCAAGGGGTGATATAGGTTCTAACGCCCGGATTAAAACAGCGCCTGCTGTATCTTCCGGTTCAGTTACAAAATTTAAGCAGTGGTACATCCCGTATATCATATAAACATAGGCAATCCCGGGTTGTTTAAAGAGAGTTAGAGAACGTGGGGTTTTGCCGTTGAAAGCATGACAGGCCGGGTCATCCCGGGTATAAGCCTCTGTTTCCACAATTACCCCGCTTAAAACTTTCCCGTTAAACTTTCTGCTTAACTTGCAACCTAAAAGTTCCCTGGCAACTTCCAGAGTGTTCCTGTTAAAAAAATTTTTCGCAAGAATTCCCATTAAAATACACTTCCGGCTGATGAATTCAGACGCTGGCTCTGCTATTTATTCTAATTGTACATTAACTTAATTTCCGGGGGTAAAAATGCAGTTTTATGTAAAGGATATAATGACAACTGAGCTTGTTACAATTAAAGAAAATATTTCTATAAGGGATGCAATAAAAATATTTTCCAGTAACAAAATATCAGGCTTACCGATTTTAGACCAGGACTATAAGCTGGTAGGGGTTATAAGCGCGAGTGATATCATAAAAAACAAAAGTTCAAGCGCATTTTTTTCAGTTTCTTATAAGGGGGAAACTGATTTTGAATGCCTACAGGAATCAAAATTTTTGGATCACCCGGTTTCAACAGTAATGACAAAAGAGCTTTTCTGTATAGAACCCGGCGCAACCATAGCAAAAATGGCAAAAATAATGTACGAAAACAAAATTCACAGGTTGCTTGTTTCTGAATATGATAAATTGGTAGGCATTGTAACCACTTTTGATTTGCTAAAACTTATTGCCACTAGTGATGAGAATATTGTTGTTTAATAAAAAGCCCGGTTCGTCTAATATTTGTACAAGGCGCCTTAATAACCCGTAATGTTTACTTTTATTGAGAGTTATAGTAATATTTAATACTGAAAAAACAAGCCGAAGTGGTGAAATTGGTATACACGCATGGTTCAGGGTCATGTGGGCCTAGCCCTTGTGGGTTCGAGTCCCACCTTCGGCAAGTATATTAAAACTTAAGTTATTTACTAATTCAGCCGAATAAATATGGTATAACCATTAATTTTAAGAAAGCCGTAAGATTTAAACAGGAGAAAAACCATTAGCAACACTAAAATGACAGGAACCAGGCAACAACCTGAAATAAACGAAAGGATTAGAGCAAAAGAAGTTCGCTTAATTGATGACCAGGGAAATAACTATGGGGTAATAAAGACTTCAGAAGCTTTGGAAATGGCTTATGACAGGGGGCTTGACCTTGTAGTTGTAAGTCCTGGCCAGGACCCGCCGGTTGCTAAAATTATAGATTACGGCAAATATAAGTTTGAGACTGAAAAAAAAGCCAAAGACGCTAAGAAAAAACAACACTCTCCTGATATAAAAGAAGTTAAAATGCGCTATAAAATTGATGTTCATGACTATAATGTAAAATTAAGGAACATAAAAAAATTTTTAACTTCCGGTAATAAGGTAAAAATTGTGATTATGCTCAGGGGAAGGGAAATTCAGCACTCACAACTGGCATTTGACTTGATGAAAAGAATAAGACAGGACCTTGAAGGTGAAAATTTCATAACTGAAAAAAATGCCTCTATGGAAGGCAAAAACGCAATTATGATAATTGCCCCCGCAAAAGGAGCTTAAAAAACTGGTAGTGGACTAAAAGTTCTTTTTGCTGAATATAAAATTCAGTAAAAGGATTAAATATGGGTAATATAAAGAATCTTCTCGGTAAAAGAATTCAGGAATTAAGAACTTCAAAAAATATAAAACAAGGCAAACTTGCTGAAATTGTAGGTATTGGAAAAAAGAGCCTGAGTTATATTGAAAGGGGATTAGAACAAAAACCGGGTGAATTTAGACAGCTTCTTTATTCTCTAGCAGCTGAATATCGTAGAGTTTTTGTTCCGAAAGAACCAGTATATTCTAAAGGAATCAAGGGGTGGATTTAGAAATATAGGTTCAATTCTTTTGCCAAAGGTGCATTCGGTACAAGAAGAAGACTAGGTTCATATACACCAATGACAATACCTCATGTTTACCTAAGAACCCAATATAGTCCCTATGTTCCAAATTTACAAAATGCATTAAATGCCCAGGAGGGAAGTACAATAATTCAAAGGCTTAATCCATTAAATCTTTTATTAAGTCTTTTAGCTAGAACAAGATTAACTCAGACTCGAATAAATTTAAACGGAAAATATATTCCTTTAACTACTATTTCTGAAAGCAAACCTAGAATAGGCCCATTTAAAAACCAGGGCTATTATCTCTTAACACATACTAAACCAAAATATATAAAAAAAATATTAAGTTCCGTAGAACAAACCTGGAGAGAACTTCAGGAGCTGAGACGTCAACCCAAAACACCGGAAATATTAGAGAGAATAACAGAAAAAATAGCTCAGATACATTGGCTAACAGTACAGGCAATGCCTTTTAACAGAGGTAGTGCCGGTATAACAGATTTAACCACGAAAACATTATTTGAGTATATGGGAGTACAAACTTCACCCTGGAAGAAAGGCCTGGCACCGGATTTAGAGGCTTTTGTCCTGCCGTTAGATGAATACGTGAAAAATTATAAAAACTTATTTAGCAATCCTCTTACTTTTATTGGTGGTGGGCATTAAGGAGGTAACAAAAAATTTATCCTCATCAAATACGATTTCATAGCTATCTCATAAATCACCAAAGCTTTTACAATTATTTCATCTAACGGTTACTTATTGAAATTGGTATAATTTTATGTAAAAAGAATAAGATAAGAATCGATCAAAAATAATTTAAGGATAGCCATGGATCTTATAATTAGAAACGGTACAATTATATCTTCAAAAGAAGGTAAACAGGCTGATTTATATATAAAAAACGGCAAAATAGACTCCATAAAAGAATGTGAGAGCTATAAGGAAGTTCCTGGCGCAAAAGTAATTGACGCGGCTAATATGCTTGTGATGCCGGGCGGCGTTGATGTTCATACCCACCTGCAAATGCCGTTTATGGGAACGCATTCCACGGACGATTTCCGAACCGGGACTATAGCGGCAGCTATGGGAGGAACAACCAGCATAGTTGATTATGTCATCCCTAAAAGAAGAGAATCACTTAAAAGAGCACTGCAAAACTGGCATAAAAAAGCAAAAGGCAAAGCCATAATTGACTATGGCTTTCATATGGCGCTTGTTCCCCCGGTTGACAGGCCGGTGAATGAGTTTGAATTTCTTGTAGAATCAGGCGTAACAAGCATAAAGTGTTTTATGGCGTATAAAAATTCCCTGATGCTGAGCGATACGGACCTGTATAGAATCCTTGCTAAAGCCGGGGAACATAATATTCTAACCTGTATCCACGCGGAAAATGGCGAATTAATAGATTACCTGACAAAAGACCTGCTTAAGCAGGGAAAAAGAGAACCGATTTTCCATGCTTACTCAAGACCGCCCGGAATTGAGGATGAATCGGTCTCACGGGTTATAAAAATTTCCAAAATGACAAAATCCCCGGTCTATTTTGTGCACCTGTCCTCAAAAGGCGGAATTAAAGAAATAAAAAGGGCAAAAGGCAATAAACAGGCGGTTTTTGCGGAAACCTGCCCCCAGTATACGGTTCTCAGCGAACACAGGTACTTTGCAAAAGACTTTGAAGGCGCAAAATATGTGATGTCCCCGCCCCTGCGCAAATACAAGCATTGCAGCTACATCAAAAAATCCATAAAAGACGGTGTAATTGACGTAATCGCAACTGACCACTGCCCGTTTAATTTTAACAAGGAAAAACGCAGGGGGCTAAAGGATTTTACTAAAATCCCAAACGGCATGCCCGGTATAGAAACCAGAATGGCTGTTATGTTTAATGAAATGGTAGTTAAAATGGGTCTGGATGCCTGCAAATTCGTGGAGCTTAACTGCACAAACCCCGCAAAAATCTTTGGCTTAAACCAAAAAGGCGACATAAAACCCGGACTGGACGCTGATATTGCGATATGGAACCCTGATTTAATCTGGAAAATAAAACATGAAAACCTGCATGAAAACGTGGATTATACGCCGTTTGAGGATTATGTGGTTACAGGTAAGCCTGTTAGCGTTATTTCACGGGGGGAAATAATCGTGGAAAATGGCAAATTAACGGCTGAACCAGGACGGGGCGTATATATAAGCAGGAAAATATCTGGCTCGGCTTATTCCTAGTTCATAGTTAAATAAAATTTGTCTAATAAATTACGTTCATTTTTTAATTTTATAGTTAACAATCTCTTATTTTGTAAAAAAAAGATCCTTTTTTTTTACAAAAGGATCATGAGCTTATGAGACAAGAGCTATTGAAGAAGATAATGAAGCATTATATATATAATATAATAAATAGATATATTAGAGCATCCACCTTAAGACGTAATTTTTTATAATTATGCCAAAATGAGCTAAAATCTCTAGCAATTAGGGTTAGAGGTATTTCCTGAATGCAAGGCTTTTAGAGCAAAAATTAAAAAATTATTAACTTATTGATAATAATTCTCAATAAGAAGTAAAATAAAAACAGAATATAAATGAATTTGATATTAAAGGTATATAAATAAAAAAAGGAGATTGAAAAATGAATTTTAATAATCAAAGCTTTGTTAATCACCAGGAGAGAATCTGCAAGCTATACGGGATTTGCGGAAAAAATACCAGATGTTTAGAATCACACCAGGTAAGCCAGTTTGGTCTTAATCGTCTTAAAAAAGGAAAATCACGAGAACGCTAGAGAATCTTGCACACATAATGATAACCGCAAAATATTAATAGGTGTCCTTGTTGACGCCTTTTTTTATGCATGGTTTAGTTTAAAGGAGGGATATGCAAAGAAAGTAAATTTATGAATAATTTAAATTTTACAAAAAGCATAGATGCGAATATCGAAAATGCAACTCCAATGATTCGCCAGTTTCTGGAAATCAAAAGGAATCATCAGGATATAATTTTGTTTTACAGGATGGGGGATTTCTACGAAACTTTTTTTGAAGACGCGCTTGTAACGTCAAAAGACCTGGAACTTACCCTTACCGGGAGAGACGGCGGTAAACTCGGAAAAATTCCCATGGCCGGGGTTCCGCACAAAGCAGCGGATAATTATATTGCCAGGCTTCTTGAAAAAGGGCATAAGGTTGCTATTTGCGAACAAACTGAAGACCCTGCCCTTGCAAAAGGCCTTGTTGAAAGAAAAGTGGTAAAAATCATTACAGCAGGCACCCTTACTGACATGAACCTTCTTGATGCCGGGAAAAATAACTATCTTGCCGCTGTATCGGAATTCAAAAAATCCGGCATATTTGGGCTTGCTTATGTGGATATTTCTACGGGCGAATTCAAGGTTACAAAGCTTGACATGCCTGGCCTGGCTGCGGAAATCAACAGGATTGACCCTTCTGAAGTATTATGTGTAGCAGGAAAAAGAGAAATCAAACCGTTTCAAATAGTTCCGGAAGAATACCCTGACCTTCCGGAGGCAATTGCAACTAACTTTAATTGTACAATTCGCCCTTCAAATGCTTTTAATAAGGAAACAGCGCTTGAGAACATAAAAAAAGTGTTTAATGTAACCTCCCTGGAAGGGTTTGGCCATCCTGACTATACGGAAGGCCTTATAGCAGGGGGTGTTATACTTGACTACCTTATGGAAACCCAGCAAAATGACCTGCCAAAATTTGATATTATAATCCCATATGAAACCGGCTCGTTTGTTTCCGTTGATTCCAACGCCAGGAGAAACCTTGAGCTTGTCCAGACAGTCAGGGACAACAAATACGAGGGAAGCCTCTTGTGGTCAATCAACAGGACAAAGACAAACATGGGAGCAAGGCTTCTTAGAAAATGGGTTCAGCAGCCCCTTCAGAATATTACCAGGATAAAACAGCGTCAGGAAGCGGTAGAAGAGTTGTTTGAAAACTCAAAAACCCGCTCAGAATTGTCTGTTTTATTAGAAAGAGTACACGATATTGAGAGGCTGGCTACAAAAATCAGTAATAATTCCGCAAATGGCCGTGATTTCATAGCTCTTCGGGATTCTTTAAAAATATTACCCTCTTTTGGAAATGTTCTTTTAAACACCGGTTCACCGCTTCTTGGTGAATTCTCGGAAAAAGACCGGAAGCTTGAAGACTTTGAAGCTTTGATTGACAAAACCATTGAAGAAGAGCCTCCTATGGGGATTAAAGAGGGAAACCTGATTAAAAACGGGGTTAACCTGGAACTTGATTACTTAAAGGGCCTTCTTGGTAGGGGCAAAAGCTGGCTGGAGGAGTTTGAGCTAAAAGAACGCGAAAGAACAGGTATAAAACCTTTAAAAGTTGGTTACAGCAAAGTTTTTGGATATTTTATAGAAGTTACACACAGCAATACCCGGTATGTTCCTGATAATTATATAAGAAAGCAAACTCTTACAAACGCTGAAAGGTATATTACACCTGAGCTTAAAGAGCATGAAAACGAAATTTTAAACGCGGGTTCCAAAAGTTCTGAACTGGAATGCCAGATATTCTGCAATTTCAGGGAGTATTCAAAAGAGTTTGTGGAATCTATAAGAGAAAAAGCCAAAGCTCTTGCTACACTTGATGTTTTGCTCTCTTTTGCCGAAATTGCAACCGAATACGACTACATAAAACCGGAAATAAACAGCTCAAAAGATATCATCATAGAAGAAGGAAGGCATCCTGTAATTGAACAGCTTCTTCCGCTGGGAACGTACGTTCCCAATGGCCTTGAAATTACATCAGGGCAGAATGACGGCACTTCACCGCAATTGATGATCCTTACAGGGCCTAATATGGCAGGAAAATCAACTTATATGAGGCAAAACGCACTGATCGTAATTCTTGCCCAGATAGGAAGTTTTGTCCCCGCAAAATACGCAAGCATAGGTATAGTTGATAAAATCTTTACGCGAGTCGGTGCAGTTGATGACTTGACAACAGGCCAGTCCACTTTTATGGTGGAAATGAACGAAACTGCCTCTATTTTAAATTCCGCAACAGACAAAAGCTTTATCCTGCTTGATGAAATAGGCAGGGGAACAAGCACTTATGACGGTGTTGCAATAGCATGGAGCGTTGCAGAGCATATAAGCCGGAAATTACGGGCAAGAACAATTTTTGCGACACATTACCATGAATTAAACGTGATGTGCGAAAAATACCCTGAAATTAAGAACTACAGAATGACAATCAAAGAAAACGACGATGAAATAGTGTTTTTGAGAAAAGTAGTGCAGGGCGGCGCAAGCAGAAGCTACGGTATCCAGGTTGCAAAAATGGCAGGGCTTCCTAATTCTGTTATTTCAAGATCTCAATATCTGATGAACAGAATGCAAAAGGATTTAGCAGCACAAATTTCAGTTAAAAAACGAAACAGCAATGAAGCTGAAGCAGGGGTTCCCCAGCTATCTTTGTTTTTAGAGTGACTTAATCGAACTATTACTTTTACCGAAAAAATTTTGGACCCGTCATTGGGGTTACTTAACATATTGCACGGTTGACCATTTTCAAAACCAACATTAACATGTTCATGTTAGCTATATTTTTAAATGGAGAGTGTGCTATGGCATTGATTAACTGGGATAATTCCTTAAGCGTGAACATTTCTGATATTGACAGGCAGCATAAAAAACTTGTTGAAATGATTAATGAATTAAATGATGCAATGAGGCAGGGTAAAGGCAAAGAAGCTGTCGGAACAATTATAAATAACCTTATATCCTATACCAGGACTCATTTTACAAATGAAGAAAACTACTTTAAACAACATAATTACCCTGATAAAGATGCCCATATAAAAGAACATGAGGATTTTATAAATAAAGTTTCAGACTTTAAAAACCAGTATTCACAGGGAAAAATCGGATTAACCCTGAACGTGATGGATTTTTTAAGCAGCTGGTTAACAAAGCATATTAAAGGCACAGACCAGAAATACAGCGCTTATTTAAATTCTAAAGGAGTTAGCTAAAATGAGTCAGTTTCCGTCAAATCGGCAGAATACCTCCAGGCTAATGCTGTCGCTGGGATAAATGCATCCAGACTCCCGCTTACGCAGGCGAATATTGTATTATAATAATTAATATTGTATAATTTTAATATAGTGATTAATCTAGGGGGTTATGGCTTTTATGAAAAAAGGATTTACAGTTCCAGAATTATTATTGACTTT
>JANQEB010000138.1 GCA_028278605.1 Candidatus Gastranaerophilales bacterium | reverse complement strand
AAGGATCTCAGGTAATGAGATTCTTCGCCCGCCCCGCCTATGGCGGGAGGCGGCTCAGAATGACGATTCTATAAAATTTACTTAACTGTGCACTAGTTGTAATCTTCAGGCAGGTAAATCTCAGAAGATCTTAAAGCATCCCTTGCTTCTTCGTGGGTAAATCCCTTGCAGTTGCATTTTTGCTGGTACAAAGAAACAACAGCTAAAACATCATCAATTGAAAGTTTAATCATCCTTCTTCCGTAAGGGTTGTCAATAACAAGCGCCATATTTAATTTTCCTCAATCCTAAATTTTGCCTCTCTATTAATTAATCGTTAGTTTTTTAAAAAACTTTAATAAATTTTGTCTTAAAACTCTTCTTAGAGAAGACTTTTAGGATTTTAAACAAAATTTTATTTTATATTTTAACTTACAAATTAATTAAAACATAAAGTTATGTAACAAATTTTGAATTCATATATATTAATATAGCAATTTTAAATACTTTTTAGACTTTTTAAATATAACAATAAAATAATTTGTATATAAAAAATAATTAAATGTAATTCTATTAAGGAGAGATTCGCATGACTTATCCATCATATGGTCTATACGGAATGAATCCAAACTACACACTTGCACAAACACCTTACTCCAGAGCGACAGGCCAGTATACTACTGTTGACCCAAGGGCAGTTCCTAACGCCTATTCATATGCACAGCCAATGTTTATTGATACGAACGCATTTTTTGGAAACACCGGAATTCCCACATACCCAAGTCTTATAAGCAGTTTTGCAATGAATAACCCTCAATACCCGCTCGCACCACATGCTTATAACCAGTATAACTACAACCCTTATTGCGGACAGGCTCCACAACAAGGCTATAACCCTTATAATCAATATCAATGCAACTATAACTATAGTAATAATTTCTATCAAGAACCTGTTCAATACTATCAATACAACATTTACAATAATTTTTATCAAAGACCGCAGGTTAATAATCAATTCAGCCAGTTACAAGGGTTCAACCAATGGATCGGCGGAGTTTGCAACAACTTTATAAACAGTTTCTTTTAAGTTTTAATCCGATCGTTAATATTTATAAAAAAAAATCCCTGCTTTTAAACAGGGATTTTTTTATTACATCGGGACAGGGAATATCCTCAAAAATTTAATAATCTGCCTGATATAACCGACTGTGGTAAAATCCGGATTGTAAAACTATAGTATAATATAAATTATCATAGGCGGGGAGCTGTTTAAATGCCTCAATACAGGACTCAGGCAATAAACTTAAAATCGTATAACTTAGGGGAAGCAGATAAAATAATTGTCATGTATTCCAAAGACCATGGGATTATAAAATGCGTGGCAAAAGGCGTTAAAAAAGCAAAAAGCAGCCTCGGCGGCAGAATGCAGTCTTTTATGGCAAATAACCTGCTTCTTGCAAAAGGCAGAAACCTCGATATAGTTTGCCAGGCAGAAAATATAGAGAGCTTTCATAAACTCAAAACCGATTATGATAAGCTTTCCTATGCATTTTACTGTGCAGAACTGATAAATGTTTTCGGGACGGAAAACGACTCAAACAGCTCCAGGATTTATGATATCCTGTTTGAAACCTTTAAAAACATTTCTATCTTTGATAATAGCGAAGAATGCATGTGGACAGTGCTCAGGTTTAAGCTAAAACTGGCTGAGTACTTAGGTTACGCCGTTGAGCTTGATAATTGCGCAAGATGTAACCGGGCAGAAAAAAAGTTCAGGACGTACCATTTCTTCTGTCCGGAAACCGGCGGGGTAATATGTAGTGAGTGTTTCCTCAAGAGCCACAAGACTTTTGAGATTGACAAACGCCATATTAAGCTCTTCAGAGACGCTTTATGCTATGATTTCCCGTTTGAAACCGAATATACAGATAAAAACCTGTTGTTTTCAAGTTTTAATATTTTAAAGGAATTTATCAGCCAGAGGTCGGATAAAAAGTTAAAAACAGCTGAGATGATTGAGTTTTCATGCCAGAATAGTAAATGTAATTACGGATAATTTATGTTAGCAAAAAAAAAAAGGCTCTGAGGCAATGGGAAATACGGCTACAGATCCTGTTTCGCTTAAAACACAGGGCTACAGGGCTGTCCTCAAGAATAAAAACTTTCTTGCGCTCTGGCTTGCCCAGATATTTTCCCAGCTTGCTGACCGGGTAATTTTCGTTGTTTTTGTAGCGTTTATTGCTCATTCGTTTTCGACTTCGACAACTTACCAGAGCTGGCTTTATATTGCTTTTACTATTCCTGCGATGCTTTTTACTGCTATAGCAGGGGTTTTTATTGACAAATGGAATAAAAAATACATTCTTATCACTACAAATATACTTAGAGCGGGGTTAATAGTTTCCTTACCGTTTTTTAGCCAGACCCTGTTTGGAATGTATACACTTGCGTTTCTTGTATCCTCTGTTACACAGTTTTTTGTGCCGGCAGAAGCAAGTTCTATCCCCCTGATGGTAAAAAAACACCAGCTTATGTCAGCTAATTCACTTTTTACTGCAACTATGATGGGATCTTTAATATTTGGTTTTGTGCTGGGAGACCCGTTAATAAATATTTTTGGCCTGAAGAGCGTTAATATTGCTATTTCCACGTTTTTTATGATATCCGCTTTATTCCTGGTATTCATAAAATACCGCCCCGGTGAGCAGGAAAAAAACCGGCATAAAACAGTTGGTGAATTTTTTGATGACTTTAAAAAAGGTTTTAACTATATAAAAGGCAGCCGGGTTACGTTAAATGCCCTTCTAAAGCTGACTGCGCTGTTTTCAATAATAGTAATGCTCTGTATCCTGGCAATCAGCATAAGCCAGCAGTTGCTTTATCCTGATAACCCGAAGCTGGGCGCACAGAAATTTGTATATGTTGTTGCTTTCAGCGGAATCGGCATGATGATCGGGGCATGGATAGTCGGCAAATTCCTGAAGAATTTTAATAAGCTAATGACAACGTTTACCGGGTTTAGCCTTGTGGGAGTGGGGCTGTTCCTGTTGAGCGCAATTGAGCTTATCCCGAATGAATTATATATTCCCGTGCAGGAGCGTACTGTGTGGGGAATATACTTTGAGGCGTTTAATTTAACCTGGCGAATGATATACTCTTACGCTGTGGCAGGGGTTATAGGTTTTGGATGCGCCATGGCGGCGATTCCTGTGCAGACCATCCTGCATACAGTCGTGCCTGAAAAAATCAGGGGAAAAATCTTTGGGATTCAGTTTACGCTGCTAAGCACAGCATCTACTTTACCGATACTTATTGCCGCTTATGCCTCTGATTTGCTGGGCGTAACAAGGGTACTGGTTTTAGCCGGGATTCCTGTTGCGCTATTTGGTGTTTGGGGTATGGTTAAGAATAGTAAGATTTTACCGATTAAGTAAAAATAAACTGTGTACGGCGTACGTTGACAAAGTATAAAAATAAGTTATAATAATATTATGATAAAAAGCTTTAAGCATAAGGGCCTGGAAAAATTATTTTTATACGGTGATGCCTCAAAAATAAACCAGGATCATTTAAAACGAATAAAATTAATTCTGGCAATTATTCATAAAGCAAAAGTAATTAATGATATTAATTTTATAGGTGCAAATCTACACGGACTAAAAGGAGAAAGACAAGGTACCTGGTCAGTTACAGTTAGAGCAAACTGGAGAATTACATTCAGGTTTGAAGATGGTAACGCTTATATATTGAATTATGAAGATTATCATTAACCGGAGTAAATAAACTATGAAAGAAAGAAATTTACAAATGCATAATCCGCCGCACCCGGGTGAAATACTAAAAGAAATGTATATAGAGCCTCTTGGCATTACTATAACTCTTTTTGCCAAGAAAATCGGGGTTAGAAGAGCTACTGCATCAGACCTGATCAATGGTAAATCCGCCATAACTCCGCGAATGGCAATAAAGTTAAGCAAGGCATTTAATACAACTCCTGACTTATGGATGGGTTTGCAGATGCAGTATGACCTATGGCAAGAAGAACAGCGCTATAATGCTGATGATGTCCAGGTTATGTGTGGTTAAGGACTAATGCCCATATTTGAAACACAAATAGTTAAAAAAAAGAAAAAATATGTGCCAAAAAATAGGCTATATTTGTCCTTCAGTAGTGAAGGACTTGGCCATTCCAGCAGGGCAATGGCTATTGCCAGGGGGTTTGACAAAGAAGACCTTGTAATAGGTTCATACAGCTATGCTTTAGAGAGGTTTAAGAATGAAGGTTATACCTGCGTTGAGCTTCCTCCGGAATTCAAGATTATCGGGGCAAAAGGCACTTTTGACGTTAAAAAAACCATACTGCAAAACCGCTCCGGGGCTTTGACGTTTAATAACATTGTCAGGAAAGAAACCCAGGCAATAAGAGATAGCGAGGCTTCCTGCGTTATAGCGGACGGAAGGCTGGCGCCGGTTATGGCAGCTGATAAACTTAGTGTTCCCTGCGTTGTTATTACTAACCAGAGTGCGTTTTATCCGTTTTTTGAGAAAGATTCAGCTTTAATAAGGGTGTTTGGCAGGTCTTTTGACTGGCTGATGAAAACATGGCTGAGCTCTGCCGAGGAAATCATGATTCCTGATTTTCCGCCGCCTTTCACGGTTTGTTTGTACAATCTGAGCCAGAACTTCAAGGTTAAAAAACGGACGCGCTTTGTGGGGCCCCTTGTTTGCTTTAATCCTGATGAACTGGAAGAAATTGAAAAACCGGCTGAAAAATATGTGGTAGTTATGCTTGGCGGGCATGCTTACAGAAAGCCGCTTTTTGACACGGTTATAGAGACCGCTAAAAAGTTCCCTGACTACTTTTTTGATGTGTTTGCCTCTTTTAAGACAGACGGGATTCCTGAAAATGTCAGGGTACAGGGGTTTGCGCCTAATATAGCATCACGTGTTAATGCGGCTGATTTTGTTATTACCCAGGCCGGGCACAGCACTGCCATGGAACTTTTGTCCCTTGGAAAACCCTCGATTGTGATCCCTGATTATAAGCAAATTGAGCAAGAAAACAACGCTATCAGGATGGAAGAGCTGCAAACTTCTATCAGGATGCAGTATGCGGAGTTTTTCCCGGATAATCTTACTGAAGTAATCAAAAAAATATCAAATGATCCTCTATATTCAGAAAATGCTATGAAGTTCAAGCAAATGGCACGGGAAATTCAGGGAAGAAACAGGGTTATTGAGGTAATCAAGGATTACACCCGGCGTTTACAGCGTTATTAAATAATATAGAATATATATTTTCCGTATTAACCAACTCGAATCACGAAATACGTAAAACCCTGTAATAGCCGGATGAAATTTTCTCAAAATCTATATGGAATTGTTAAAGGCTTCGCCTTTAACCTTCCTTTAGGGTGGCTGTGGGTGGGGATTTTGAGAAAATTTCAAAAAATACAATTCGTGATTGGGTTTAAGCAACCTGAGCATAGACAAAAAGACTAAGTTAAACAATTGCAATCTACATTGTTCTTGTTTAAAATGAGATAAATATAATTTTAATAAGTTACCTAATTAATAAAAAAGGGTAGGAATAAAGAATGAAGGAAAGATTACTATTAACAATGTTGCTGGTCCTTTCCTGGATAGTGCTATTTATATTGCAGAAAGTCTTGCCTGTTCAGTCAGGGATATATGTGCTGCTGGGGTTTATGGCAGTGTATGCTTCTTTATTAAATATTGCTGACCTGCATAAAAAAAGAAAAATTAAAAAGCTGATAAAAAAGGGCATTTATAAGGATAAAACCCTTGAAAACCTTGCTTATGAACCATTTGTAAGCATAGTTATACCTGCCCATAATGAAGAAAAAGTTATAGAAGACACGGTTAAAAATATTCTTAACCTTAACTATTCAAAGTTTGAGCTTCTGGTTGTTGACGATAGAAGCGAGGATTCAACAGCTCAGGTGCTTAGCGGGATTAGCGCTAAATACCCGAATGTAAACTACTTTATCAGGAATCAAAACGCATTTCCCGGGAAATCAGCGGTGCTTAATGAAGTATTGCCTGTGATAAAAGGCGAAATTATCTGTGTATTTGACGCTGATGCAAGAGTTGAGCCTGATTTTCTTACAAAAATCTTACCTTACCTTGATGAGCCGGAAATTGGCGCTGTTCAGGCCAGAAAAATCATTACAAATAGGAATACAAACCTCTTAACAAGGTGCCAGGATAATGAATACATGCTCGATTCACAGTTCCAGACCAACAGGGATTCCATCAGGGGCGCTGTTGAGCTGAGAGGAAACGGGCAGCTTGTTAAAAGAGAGGCTATAGTTGATGTTGGAGGCTGGAATAACTATAGCATCACTGATGATCTTGATCTTTCCACACGGCTTCACCTTAAAGGTTGGGATGTGAGATTTGCAGAGGATGTTTGTGTTTATGAGGAAGGAATAACAAACTTTATCCCGCTTTTAAAACAAAGAAGAAGGTGGATTGAAGGCAGCGTAAGAAGGTATCTTGATTATGCGATTGATATTTTTACTTCCAGAAAGATTTCATTCAGGGTAACAATAGATATGCTGGCTTTTATGTCGGAATTTGTCCTTCCTGTCTGGATTTTGTCGGAGTATCTAATCCAGGGAATCAGGCTTGTAAAGGGCATAGAAGATAATATCCTCTATACGCTGGCTGTATCTCCTATTTTATCGCTATTTTTCACCATAGGCCTTTTATACAGCATTTCAAAATATAAGAAATTTTCAATATTAAAAACAATCAAACAAAGCGTAGAAACCGGTATTTATATGGTTATTGTATGGGTTCCGATGGTTTCATATATCATGTTCAAGATAATATTTGCAAAAAGAAACATGGACTGGAGCAAAACTGACCATGGAACCGGGGTTCCGGAAGCAAACGCCCTTATTGAACAGATAGATTAAAGGTATATAAGTATAATGAAAACCCTTATAATTGATGACGATGCATCCTGCAGGAATGTTTTTAAGCTTTTTTTTGAAAAATTCGGTAAATGTGATTTATGTTCTAATGGATCTGACGGAATAGCAATGTTCAAAGAGGCTTTTATTTCTGAAAAGCCTTATGACCTGGTCGTAATAGATATAATTATGCCTGATATCAACGGAAGTGAAGTTCTTAGAATGATACGTATTGAAGAAGATATGTGTAACTTATCTGATTTTTTCCGTACAAAAGTCCTGCTTACGACTTCGCTTGATGATGAGGAAAACAGGAATCTTGCTAAAAACCTGACTCAGGAAATAGAAGCATATTATATAAAATCTTTTGCAAATGAAGGGCTTCAGGAAAAGCTGCAAGAGCTTAATTTACCGAATTATTAAAAAATAAGGTAGTGGTATTTTTTGACGTGACGTCATTGCGAGGAGTGAAACGACGAAGCAATCCACTTGAGTCTACCTGGTGATGGATTGCTTCGCCCGCCCCGCCCATGGCGGGTACCGGGCTCGCAATGACAAATCACGTATTTTTATACCACTACCAAAAATAATAAGTATTTAGTCTCTTGCAATAATAAGTACTTGTAGAGTATTATGTATAGCAGCAGAGAGGCGACAGGGGGCTTTTTAGCAGAGGGAACCGGCATAAATGAAATATTCAACGCTAAGGGAATTCAAGCAAAACAAATTTAGCCTGGAGTCTATACCCGGAGATTGTAAAATTCACTTTATCGGGCTTGGTGGTATAGGAATGAGTGGTTTAGCGAGGATTTTGCAGGATTCAGGGTATAAAATTTCCGGCTCTGACTTGAATAAAAATCATTTGATGGAATATTTTGAAAAGCAGGGAGCCGAGGTTTATGTTGGTCATGCTCAGGATAACTTAAACAATGCCTGTGCTGTCGTTAAAAGTTCTGCTATAAAAGACGATAACCCTGAGTATAAAAAGGCCCTGGAAAACAATATTCCTGTAATCCACAGGGCTGAGCTTCTTAATGCTCTTATGACAGGTTTTGGCCAGAAATCCATTGGAATAACAGGCACTCACGGCAAAACAACAACGACCGGCATGATTGCGACAATCTTTTATGAGGCAGGATTGGACCCCGGCTTTGCAATTGGAGGCGAGATTCCGCAGCTCAAGACAAACTCAGCTTACGGGAAAGGCGGTTATTTTATTTCAGAGCTTGATGAGAGCGACGGCACGGTTGAGCTTTATGCTCCGGATGTGAGTATTATTACTAATCTTGAGCTTGAGCATACAGACTATTACCAGGGCGGGTTTGAGCAGCTCCTTGGGACAATGGAAAGGTTTATAGCTAATACCGGCGTTGGTTCCGGGGTGATAATCAATATTGATGATCCGGGAAATAATGCGTTAATTGACAGAATCGGGCAGAAAAATTTTATAACATACAGCCTTGAAAATAGCAGTGCTGATTATTTTGCGCAAATTATACAGAGTGTACCTGATGCGAAAATGAAGATTTTTAAAAAAGACGATTATCAGGGAGAAATTGGGGTTGGGGTTCCCGGAGTCCATAATATTTCTAACGCATTAGGAGCAGTTGCAGCTTCTATGGAATGCGGGCTTGAGTTTGAGCAAATCAAAAAAGGACTGGCAAAGTTTACCGGCATGAAAAAGCGTTTTCAGACGGTGGGATTTGCAAATGGCGCGCGTTTGATAGATGATTATGCGCACCATCCGACCGAGGTAGCCGCAACAATTAATACAGCAAGAAAAATCGTTGACCTGGAGCAAAAAGGGCGTGTAATTGCGGTTTTCCAGCCTCACAGGTATACCAGGCTTGAAAATTTCTGGGATGAATTTCTCAAGTCATTTGATGAAGCTGACATTGTATATATATGCGACGTCTATTCCGCTGAAGAAAAACCTATAAAGGGAGTGAATTCCCGGGAGTTTAGCAGGAAATTGCAGCATAAGAATGCCTGTTATATAAAAGGCGGTCTTAGCAGTGTTGCAGACGGACTTATTAAAGAGATTCAGCCCGGGGATATGGTTTTAACTATGGGTGCAGGCAATATAACAAAGCTTGGCGGTATTATAATAGATAAAGCAGACTAATCAGGGTAATTCAGTTCTAAATTACCCTGGTTATTATAAAATTAGAACTCTCTTTATTATCAGATTATAATTTTATTGGTACAAAAATAAGATAAGAAAAATTGAGCGAAGAAACTTTTTGTCATTTTCATCCGGATACGCCAACAAGGTTAAGCTGTGTCAGCTGCGAAAAAAGCATCTGCCCAAAATGCATGGTGCAAGCAGCGGTGGGTTTTAAGTGTCCTGAGTGCGCAAAAGCAAATAAATCCCACATTGAAGAAATAACCCCCAGGCACTTGCTTATTGGAGGACTGGCAGGTTTTATTATCGGAACAGGCGCGGGCTATATCTGGTACCAGCTTAGCGTCTATGGAGCTCTTATAAGCCTGGCTATAGCTTATGCCGTTGGTTTTTGTGTATCAAAGGCAATTTCACGTTCGATCGGCAGCAAAATAGGTTTAAAAATCCAGGTATTCGCAGGAATAATAACCTTTATCAGCATTGCTTACAATCCTATTGTCATAGCGAGTTTTATGACTCAGGGAGTCTTTTCGTCGCTTCTTTCCGGAATTATGGCAATGTCATTATGGTGTACCGGCTGTATAATAAAGATTCTTGCTATAGTGATAGCTGTTTGGGCTTCAGTCAGGCATTTTAGGATTTAAGACCAGTTTACTCTTGACTGAAAAACTGTCAGTATAAGATAATAAATGAGCAAAATATTAACATAGAAAATCCAACAATAACCAAGGAGAGGTGTCCGAGCGGTTTAAGGTGCAGTCCTGGAAAGACTGTGTACTCAAAAGGTACCGAGGGTTCGAATCCCTCCCTCTCCGCCACTAAGAACCCAGATCATCGTAAAGGTCGAGGGTTTTTCAGTTTTAAGCATAATTATATTTACTGGTGAGTTTAAGAACCTGTTTTTTTATTATAAATTTATAATATTAGAGAATAAGCTTAAAAAAGGAGAAACTATGTATTACCTTTATGCAAAAAATGATTCAGGTTTGCAGTCTAAAAAACTAATAGGTGAATTCAGCGACTATGAAGAAGCCCAGCAAAAAATCGAAGCTGAACTGGCTAAGAACAAATACCTAAAATATGTCTTAGAAGAAACAACTGGCCACGTTGATGTTTATGGCGAATTAATTGTTGATGTTATAGAAGAAAACTGATTATGCAAAATTATTTACAATAAAAAAAGAGGATATAATTCCTCTTTTTTTATTTATAAAGCTGATTTTATTAAACTTTCGGTGCGAATCTCTTGATTGCGTCGTTTTCCATTTTCTCGAATGCCGGGCCGAATGCCTTTGCCATTTTGAGCTGGGTATCGAGCATATCCTTTTTGCTCTGTAATGCTTGTTGTTCTTCGTGGTGCCATCTGTGTTCTTCTTCGAGACAGGCTTTTTGAAGTTTTGCATATTGTAAATCTCCTCCAAAGAATCCTCCAAAATATCCTGCAAGGTTTCCAAGGTATCCTCCGAGATGACCGAGGCCTCCTCCAAAATATCCTGCAAGGTTTCCAAGGTATCCTCCGAGATGACCGAAGCCTCCTCCAATGTATCCTGCAAGATTTCCAAGGTATCCTCCGAGATTCCCGAAAGCTCCTCCGGGGTATCCCTGGTATCCGGGATATCCTTGATATCCGGAGTATCCTTGATACGGGTCAATTCCATTCATTGGAATTCCGTTCAGTCCCTGAATAAGTCCGGCATTATTAAGATTATTGGCCATGCTATTATTACTTTGAAGTTCAGTTATTATCTTATCCCAGAAAAGCATTCTATCTTTCAGCTCTCTGATATCGTTCATCTTCTCATTGAGCAGTTCCCCAATTTTATAGTGCTCATACTCAATTTCACTTGCTCTTAGATTCCATAGCTGCTTTCCAAGTACGCATGCTACTAATGACATGTTGTATCCCTATCCCCTTTAAGATTCTGTAAGTATTCCCTGTTACATATTTAAAAACTTAATAAAAGAAAAAATTGCTATAATTAAATAAACAAAACAAGTCGCCGGTAAAAAGCTTTAAATAGCTATACTAAAAGGGTTTTTAAAGATTTTATAGGGTAATATAACTTTTGAATTATAAATATTTTATCTCTATAAATTATTTGGTTCATATATAATTTATAGAGATAAAAAAATTCAAAAATTGCTTTATATTTCTTAATAAACTAAAAGAGAGGACTTCGGTCCTCTCTTTCTTGTATAAAAACCTGTAAGTTTTATACTTTTGGTGCGAATCTCTTGACCGCGTCGTTTTCCATTTTCTCGAATGCCGGGCCCATAGCCTTTGCGAGTTTGAGCTGGGTATCGAGCATATCCTTTTTGCTTTGTAATATTTTTTCTTCTTCGTGGTACTTTCTTTTTTCCGCTTCGAGTCTCGCTTTTTCGCTCCTTGCGTGTTGTAAGTGTACCTGGTAGGCTCTAATGTTTCCGAGGAAGCCTGTAATTCCGCTCCAGGGGCCACTAAATAAATTGCGTAATTGTTGTACAAGTTGAGAAACTCCTCTGGATGGAGAATTAGGATTTAACGCCGCACCAATTGCATTTGTTCCTTGATTCGGAGTAATTCCATTTGCCGGTAAAGTTCCATTTGCCGACAGTTGAGAAACAGCCTGAAGAAGTACAGCGTTGCTAAGACTCTGGCCTTGGCCGACCAAACCTTGAAGCTCAGATATTCTTTGATCCCAAAAACTCATTCTATTTGCCAGATCTCTGATATCGTTCATCTTATCATTGAGCAGTTCTCCAATGTCAGCGTATTGACACTCAAGATCACTTGCTCTTAGATTCCATAGCTGTTTTCCTATTGCACATGATACTAATGACATCTTTTAACCTTCCTTCCTAAATATAAATAATTAAGTAATTTCCTCCCAGTTAATGTTTAAAATATTTTTACTGTTACTGTCCTAATATTTGCCTCCTTGTAAACTATATTAATATCCATAGTTATCTTCCTGATAACACATGTCTTTTTTAAAATAAATTTATCATCGTCTTTCTTACGTCCTTAATTTACTTCCTAAATTAAATTGCAGGTTAACTTACAGAATTTTCCTCCCTTAATACTCCTAAATGTTTGTTACTACACTTAATATCCCGGATAACACCTGTTTTTTTGCACTAAATAATCGCCTTCCTCCTTAATATTTCCTTTGTTAATTTTGAGTAAATTACCTGTTTTTAAATGACATAAAATTACTCAACTTAAAGTAGTTTAAAAATGTGTTTTTGATTTGAAAAACTGTTTTTTCTTCCTGATAACTTACTAATTAAATAGCTTAATAGTTTTCCTTCCTAAATAACTGTTTAACTAACTTCCCTAATTTTCTTTCTGTTATATATTTAAAAACTTTATAAAAACAAAAATTGCTAAATTAAAAAAATTTTAAAATTTAAAAAACAATAAGCATTTAATACTTATCTGGAATGGGTTATAGGTATTTTTGAGCTTTTATTAATCAAGAAAAAATCAATATTTAGCAATTAAATTGTATTAATTATATATATAAACATTAATTACTAAAAAGAGAGTTTTTTGTTTATATTTCTTAACAAATTATTAAACATTAGATTCAGAAAAGTATTTTGATATTTCCTCAAAGTATTTTGCAAGGACTTCATGCCCGTTATATACGCTGCTTGTGATGTTTACAAAATTCGTAGCGATCATATATTTTAGTTCTTTTGCCCTGATTTTAATTATGGTGTCAGCAGCTTCCTGAAGTTCGTTATTTCTTGAATAACTCCATTTTTTAAGATAAACTATTTCATCTTCTATTTGTTTTGCGGTGCAGAATTCAAGCGGGTTAAAGTCATACCTGGCAAGAAGGCCAGCTTCTTCCGGGATAATTTTTGGCTGGACAACAGGATGGCCAAATACCTTTTTAATAATCATGAAATTATCGGCAACTCTTCTGTGAGACTCAGGAACCCCTCTTCTGAGGTAGAAGTTGTTTCTTCTTAAAAAGCCATGCCTTATTGTTTCCAGAGGAAGGTTATCAAAACTTACGTTATTAGAGGTTTCAATAGGATTGCTCATTCCCGGGTTATTCAGACCCGGTTTATCTAAGCCAATGTTGATTTGTTGAATGGAGTCTCTTGTAGTGTCCATAACCTCGTCCGCCTTAATTATAATTAACTAATCACTAATTCCCCTGGGGTTCAGCTTAATATGCTTTAAGTTTAAATCTTATTAAACATATTATTGTATATATTAAATCACAGTTTAAGTAAAAGTTATAATTTTTAAGCTGAATTTATAAGGTTTATGAAGATATTGAAACACTAGTGCACAGTTAAGTAAATTTTATAGAATCGTCATTCTGAGCCGCCTCCCGCCATAGGCGGGGCGGCCGAAGAATCTCATTACCTGAGATCCTTCGGCCA